>NZ_MICH01000015.1:0-86082 GCF_001830805.1 Sulfurimonas sp. RIFOXYD2_FULL_34_21 | reverse complement strand
ATCTTTATAATATGCCTTAAATTCAACAATATTATCTTCTACATGTAAAACTTCAAGACCAAGCCATACAACACTTTTAGCGTACTCTTCTATAAGTTCTACATCATCTTCAAAGCGATTCTCTTTGACTGTAGTTTTTACTATGTAGTAACCGTCTCCTAAAACATAAGCGCTGTATCTGCTTCTCATAAGCTGCTCTGTAGTAGAAGGTTTTGATCTATTCTTTAAAAATGGCTCGCAACACTCACTAAACTCTTTTTTACTATCACAATAACATGTCATCAGGACTCTTTTTTGTAAATTATAAACTATGTAATAAAATTATACACAATCCATGTTGTTAAAAATGAGAGCAGTATTCCATACCCGACAATTGATGAACTAAGTCTTGGTGCTAGTCCTGCCATTGAAGCGACTGCGGCAGCCGTAATCATCGGTGCCATTGAGGCTTCCATAATAGATATAAGTGCAGCTTGATTTTCCCATGAAAAGATATAGCATAAAACAATAGCTATTATAGGAGCTAAAACAAGTTTTGTACTAAGCGCCAGAACAAACGGTTTTAAATCATTCAAAGGCAGTTTAAACCTTAATTGGAGTCCTACCGCAACTAAAGCAAGGGGAACGATAGTGCTTGCAAGCGAAGACAAGACGCTATCAATAATAGGATAAAAAGATGTTCCTATAAAAAAAAGAGAAATAATCAGAGCTAAAAAAGGCGGAAATGTTGCTATTTTTAAAGCAATCGCTTTTATGTTTACGTTTGTTGTACTTGAATAATAGACCGATATAAACGTCCCATAAGTTGCAAGTGCAATAAAAGAACCTAGTTGGTCATACATTAAAACGTATCCAAGAGATTTTTCTCCAAAATAGGCCATCATTATAGGGATACCAAGATAAGATGTGTTTCCTAAAACCCCGACAAGCATTAAAGAACCTGTAATTTCTTTTGAAAATGAGAGTAGTTTTGAGAAATAAAATATAAATATGGCACTGCTTCCCATAACAACCCAGGCAATAAAAACAGGAATGAAAACCTCATAAGAGAATTGAAGCTTTGGAATCTGCAAAAGTATCATTGCAGGAGCGGATATATAGAGTATAAACTGATTTAAAATAATCGGTGCATCTTTTGGAAAAATATCCAATCTGTTTATAATATATCCTATAAAAACAGCGCTAAAAATAAGTGCAAAATTTTCCATTTTTAAAATTCTTTTTATTAAGTTTGTAAGTATATAACTCAACTTTCTAGTTAAACAAAAAGGGTTTGAAAGTTGCTTAATCCATAAGAAAGACTCGTAGCAGATGGATTCTTATGAAAGAGAACATAATAGCAGTGTTTTGTTTAGTGTATGATTTATTAAGAGCTATGGGTATAGAAGATGATTTTCGTACAAAAATTTGTAACGCAGTTAAAGTTGTCCGATGAACATAAACAACTAGCAATTTGAGTTTTAGCTAGTATAAATCTATATAAAAAATTTAGAATTATTGGATAAACTTACATTAAAAATCAAAACACAAGAGCGAGAAATGAATATTAAATTACTAAATAGAGAATTAGACGAAGTTGCATCGGATGTGACGGTTGTTTTTTTAAAAAAAGATGAACTTGCAGAGAATGAACATGTAGCAATTTTGCAAAAAGCAGGATTTAAAGCAGAACAGGACACTACATGTTTTTTATATGAAAAAGGGTTGCTTTTTTGCGGTATTGATAGCAAAAAAAGTGATGATTTAAGAAGTGCTACATCTGTTGTTATTAAAGCACTCAAGAGTTCAAACTTTAAATCCGCAAAAGTACATGTAGAGAAAAAATCAACTATTAGTGCGCTTGTAGAGGGTTTTGTATTGGGCGGATATGAGTTTAACGAATACAAATCAGAGGTTAAAAACAGCGAATTTAAAGAGGTTTTTTTAACCTCAAACGATATTGATTTTAGTAACTTAGAGTCAATTTTTAATGAAGCTATGATAGTTGCAGAGGCTACATGTTTTACTCGCGACATAGTAAACAAAGCACCGCAAGAAATTAACCCACAAACACTTAGTGACGTAGCAAAAAAATTAGCCAAAGATAACAATTTAGAGTGCAATATTTTGAACGAGGATGATTTAGCAAAAGAGAAGATGGGCGCGATGCTTGCAGTAGGTCGTGCTTCCGTTCATGAAAGTGCTTTAATACATCTAAGCTATAAACCTAAAAATCCTAAAAAAGTTATTACGCTTGTTGGAAAAGGTCTTACTTATGACAGCGGCGGACTTAGCCTAAAAGCTGCTACTTCTATGGTTACTATGAAGATGGATAAAGCAGGTGCATGTGCAGTTCTTGGAATCATAAAAGCGGTAAGCGAACTAAAGCTTGATGTTGAAGTTCATGCATTTATCGGCGCGGTTGAAAATATGGTTGGCGGAAATGCTTACAAACCAGATGATGTATTGGTTTCAAGAAGTAAAACTACTATTGAAGTAAGAAATACAGATGCAGAGGGTCGTTTAGTTTTAGCAGATGTTTTAGACTATGCGCAAGACAGCGTAAAAGAGGCAGACTATATCTTTGACTTTGCAACTTTAACGGGTGCTTGTATGATTGCTCTTGGTCAATTTACAAGCGGGATTATGGGGCATTCTCATAAACTCAAACACGATATATCTAAAGCAGGAAGTGATTCAGGAGAGATGGTAAGCTCACTTCCGTTTAACAAACATCTTAAAAAACTTCTAAAGAGCGAAATCGCCGACATTAGCAATACGGCTTCAAAGCCTTACGGCGGAGCTATAACTGCAGGAATGTTTTTGGATAAATTTATCCGTGAAGAGAACAAAAACAAATGGATGCACTTTGACATAGCGGGAACTGCATATACAGAAAGCCCGTGGGACTGTAATGTTTACGGTGCAACGGGTGCAGGAGTACGTTTGATGTGTGAATTTATCAAAGATATAAAATAGTTTTTTTGCCTAAAGGCACAATTTATTTTTAAAATCATATAATCCATGCATGCATGGATTATCAATTGAAACTTTACTATTTGCTTTTATGCTTACTCTTTTAGCAGGAATGGCAACATCCATAGGTGCTGTGTTGGCATTTTTTTCAAAAAGTAAAAACTATACCGTTTTATCAATAGGTATGGGATTTTCCGCAGGTGTTATGATTTATGTCTCCTTTGTAGAGATTTTAGCAAAATCAAAAAATTCATTTATTCTTCTTTACTCAAATGAAATTACAGGTGAAACTTTAAGCGTTTTATGTTTTTTTGCAGGTATTTTATTTAGTGCCGTAATTGATAGAATAATCCCTGATGATGTTAATCCGCATGAGACAAAAAGCAATAGTGAACTTTTAGAACTAAAGTCCGAGAATAAAAACCAAATGTTCAATAACTCTTTACTCAAAAGAACAGGAGTATTTACGGCGCTAGCTATTGCGATACATAATTTTCCCGAAGGCTTTGCAACTTTTGTATCAGCGCTTCATAATCCCAGCGTAGGAATAACTATAGCATTTGCGATTGCTCTTCACAACATACCCGAAGGTATGGCGGTATCTCTACCTATATATCACGCAACAGGAGATAAAAAAAGTGCATTTTGGTATGCAACACTATCAGGTTTTGCAGAACCTATAGGAGCACTTGTAGGCTTTTTTTTACTATTCCCGTTTATGGGAGAAGCAACACTTGGGATAACATTCGGGTTAGTTGCAGGTATAATGATTTATATATCTTTTGATGAGCTTCTACCAGCTGCAAGGGTTTACGGAAATGCCCATACAACCATAGCAGGAATAACTTTGGGAATGCTAGTAATGGCACTAAGTTTAATAGGATTTAAATTAGTATAAATTAAAGGAAATATATCTTACATGTATGTTGATATAAAAAAACCTACTCTTTTTTTATTTACGGATGCAAGCGTAGATCCACAAACAAATGTGGGCTACGGTGCTTATATGCTTTTGTGCGAATTTGAAGTTGAAGCGCCATTTTCCATACTAAAAGAGAAGATTAAAACCAGAAGATTTAAAAATACTACGTCCTCAAAACTAGAACTTGAAACGCTGCTATGGGCATTAGGCAAAATATGTGCAAAAAATCATAAAATAATTATCTTCACTGATTCACAAAACACTATTAGTCTAAAAAGCAGGCAAGAGAGACTTGAAAAAAACAACTATATGACCAAAAAAAATATGCACATAAAAAATTATAGGTTATACAAAAGATTTTTTGTATTAACAAAAAGATTTGAGTGTGACCTCATTAAAGTAAAAGGTCATAAAAAAACCGAAGATAAAGACATAGTCGATAAATTTTTTACACTTGTCGATAAAGCATCAAGAGAAGCTCTGCGAGATTAGGTATAATCGTTAAAGAGTTTTCTTTGCCTACTTTAGCTATAATCGCAAAATTATTTTATTATACCAAAGGTTAATTATGGGTTTAAGTATAGGTCTTGTAGGACTTCCAAACGTAGGTAAATCAACAACTTTTAATGCACTTACAAAAGCGCAAAACGCAGAAGCGGCTAACTATCCATTTTGTACGATAGAACCAAATAAAGCGATAGTTCCCGTTCCGGATAAAAGACTACATGAACTTGCTAAAATCGTTAATCCGGAGAGAATCCAATACTCTACACTTGATTTTGTCGATATTGCAGGTTTGGTTAAAGGTGCAAGCAAAGGCGAAGGCTTGGGAAATAAATTTTTATCAAACATTCGCGAAACTGAAGTAATTTTGCATATCGTAAGATGTTTTGAAGATGACAACATTGTACATACTGAAGGAAGTATAGACCCGCTTAGAGATGTTGAGATTATTGAAAATGAGTTAATTTTAGCTGATATAGAAGTTCTTCAAAATAGAATGGAGAGACTTAAAAAATATGCTAAAACAGATAAAACTGCAAAAGCTATGCTTGACATGTCAGAAGAGCTCTTAGAATTTTTAGCAGATGGCAATATGGCAAGAAACTTCCCTCAAACAGACACAGACGTATATAGACAACTAAATCATGAAGTAAGATTTTTAACAAATAAAGAGATTATGTACGGTGCTAACGTTGATGAGGAGAGCTTAATCGGAGAAGGTCACTCGACAAGTAGCAACCCGTTTGTAGGACTACTGGTAGAACATGCACAAAAAAACAACTGTGAGGTTATAAGACTGTGCGCTAAGGTTGAAGAGGAACTGATAGGACTCGAAGAAGATGAAGCACAGGCTTTTTTAAATGAGCTTGGCATTGAAGAGTCAGGACTTGAGCAAATCATACATAAAGGTTTTGATAAACTAGGGCTTATGAGTTATTTTACGGCTGGAGTAAAAGAGGTTCGTGCTTGGACAATCCGCAAAAACACTACTGCACCAAAAGCAGCGGCTGTTATTCACAACGACTTTGAGAAAGGTTTTATCCGCGCAGAAGTAATCGCTTATAACGATTTTATTACATGTGGCGGTGAGAATAAAGCAAAAGAAGCAGGCAAAATGAGACTAGAGGGCAAAGAATACATCGTTCAAGACGGCGATATAATGCACTTTAGATTTAACGTATAACATTATATAAAAAGTAAAATATTCTCATATTTTACTTTTTGCCACTCTCTTTCTCCATTTATAAAACTCATGACTAACAAAAAGTATTATCGGAAACGGCAGTAATATCCAAAGCTCATTTAGCGGTATATAAGCCGTGTGAAAAACTTTTTGAACAGGCTCATATCTAAGCAACATCCAAATCCAAAAAAACTCTACAATCATGGCTCCTAAGAGAATCTTATTACTCGTCCAACCTACGCTCCATGCCGAAAATTCCCAACTTCTCATTGTCCAAACATTTACAAGCTGACAACTAATAGCTCCTAGCAGAGTCATTGTCATAGCTTGAGAGTGTAAAATCGGGTCATTTAGCTCCACGGTTCCGTAACTCCAGCCATGAAGAAGCAGAAAACTTATAAAAGCTGTCATTGCCGCCGTTGCTTCAATAACACCTATAAAAAAATAACCGCGCTTAAACACTTCCCAGTCAAGTATTTTTTCATCTTTTTTTATAGGCGGACGTTTCATAATATTTTTTTCCGGGTTTTCGCTTCCAAGAGCTAGTCCTGGGAGCATATCTGAACCCAAATCGATAGATAAGATTTGAATGACGGAGAGCGGCATTGGAATTTTAAAGAAAAAATGCAATATATAAGGAACAATTTCAGGCACATTTGATGAGAGAATGTATGTAACAAATTTTTTAATATTAAAATATACCGTTCTGCCCTCTTCTATGGCAGATACAATAGATTTGAAATTATCATCTAAAAGAATCATATCTGCAACTTCTCTAGCAACGTCAGAGCCTTTAAGTCCCATAGCAATCCCGATATCCGCACGTTTTAAGGCAGGTGCATCATTTACACCATCACCTGTCATTGCAACAACTTCACCGTTATTTTGAAGGGCTGTCGTAATTCTTAATTTTTGACTGCTTGCCATTCTTGCAAATAAAATTGTTTGGCTCTTAAGACGATTTTCAAGCTCTTCATCACTGAGTAATTCAACTTCATCTCCGCTTAAAACAGCATCAAATTCAAGACCGATTTTTTTTGCAATTGCCTGAGCCGTTTTATGATTGTCACCTGTTATCATCATAGTTCTAATACCTGCTGTTTTACATAAAGACAGGGCTTCTTTAACCTCTTCTCTTGGTAAATCCATAATAGCTACAAGTCCTAAAAAGGTTAATCCTTCTTCTTTTATATCCGAGTTTTTAGCAATTGCTAAAACTCTGTAAGCTTCATTCTCAAAACTTTCTGCATTTTGTAACATTATTTTTTTGGTATTTTCATCAAAGATTTTAATTTTGCCGTCATTGTCTAAAAAAGTCGTTGCATTTTTAAAAATAACTTCTATTGCACCTTTTGCATAAAGTGTTTTTTCGTTTGATATTTCATAAATTGAGGACATCATTTTTCTTTCGCTTGAAAAAGAAATTTCATCAATTTTTTTGTAAGCACTTATCTCTATATTGCGCTTTTTAGCAGCACTTACCAGTGCCAATTCCGTCGGGTCTCCCAATATTGTGTCATTTTCTATAATTGCATGTGAATTAAGTATTCCTGATAAAAGAAGTTCGTCCAGCCTGCTGTACGAAGTTTCGTTTGTTTTATCAAAATCAAAATCTCCTTTTGTTTCATATCCACCGCCACTAATTTTTACATGTTCTCCACCTGCTAAAATCAGCTCTTTTAACGTCATCTCGTTTTTTGTTAATGTTCCTGTTTTATCGGTGCAAATTACGGTAGCACTTCCTAATGTCTGAACTGAAGCAAGATTTTTTATAAGTGCATTTCTCTGCGCCATTCGTTGAGAGGCAAGAGAAAGAGAGAGCGTTATAGTCGGTAACAGTCCTTCAGGAACGTTTGCCACTATTAAAGAGAGAGCAAATATTGCCGCCATTAAAAGACTCTGCTCTGAGAATATGCCGAGTATAAAGAAAATAAGTCCCATTATTAACGCGATTACGGTAAGTATCCTTGTAATATGGATTACCTCTTGCTGCATCGGTGTTAACTTTTTTTGTACGTTTTTAGTAAGCGTAGCTATTTTACCAAATTCAGTTGCATTTCCTGTCGCAACTACAACTGCCATACCGTTTCCCAAAACAACGGATGAACCTGCAAACAGCATATTTCTAGCGTCCAAAGTTCTGTTAGTAGTAGCTTCGGGTAAAAGTTCACGCTTGGAAGGTTTTGATTCACCGTTTAAAACCGATGTATTAATGTAAAGACTAGAACACTCTATAAGCACGGCATCCGCTGCAATTTTATCACCTTCGTCAAATAAAATTATATCTCCGGGAATCAGCAATTTTGAGTCGATTGATTTAATTTCTTTGTCTCTAATAACTTTAACCATAGTAGGCATTAGTTTTAGTAAAGCTTCCATAGCTTTATCTGCCTTATACTCTTGCCAAAACGTAAAAGTAGCATTTATAACAACGGCAATAATTATCGCATATCCTAAAATATCGTTCCCGTCTTTTGGTACATATATATTTGCTATAAATGCTAAAAAAGCGGCGGCTTCAAGTAAAAGAGCAAAAAATTGTATGTATTGTTTAAAATACTCTTTTAAATAGCTCTTTTTTTTGCCGCTTAAAATTTCGTTATAACCAAAATTTTCTATACGGCTATCTGCTTCTGTGTTATTTAAACCATTTTCTGAAGTATTAAATTTATTAAAAAGTTCTTCTTTGCTTAGTTTAAAAACATGCATACTAATTCTCTTTTGGATAATAGACAATAGTATTTACTGATATCTCATTTAGAAGTCTTTCTATTGGTATCTCTCTTTGAAAAAATGATTCAATTGATGATTTTTTACCGCCCATTACTAGCAGATGTGTATTTGATTCTGCCACATACGTAAGTATATCGTTGGTTTCGTCATTAGTAAAATCATGTTTTATACGCAAAGGGAATTTTAATAGATTTGCCAATTTCAGGTAATGTCTTAAATTGTAATTAATCAGAGCAAGCCTGTCTCTTATTTGATGCATTTTTATCATAGATAGTTCTATTTTTGACATACCCGAAACCGAATATATATCACCGCTAGCTTTATAAGCCAATGCCAAAGTGGTAAAAAAAGTAAATTTTTTAACGGATAATTTATCTTTTCTAATGCAAAGTGTAATATTGCTTAAGTCCATAACTGTATTGATTTTGAGAATGCGGGCAATTGCTATATCGGTATTTAGATTCATGTTGGTCAAAATCTCGCCGAAAGAGTCGGATATATAACTCTTTTGCCTGCGTGCTGCACAAAAAATTACATCTACATAAGTATCATGCATAAATGAATTGAGGGCTTTTTTAATTTTGCCTTGAAGTATTACGGATTCAATTTGGACATTTTGCGACAACCCAAGAGTTTTTATACGTTCTATGCTAGATTCAACATCACTAAGCTTATCTTTTTTATTTTCTATATGAAGCAAAACAAGTGTAAGGTTTTGAACCTGTGCGTATTTAAGGGCATAAAACGCCATGCCTTCCGAAATTATCGTACCATTTATAGCAGCTATAACTTTCATATACGCTCCTTATCTCACTATTATACAAGATATACGTAATGTTTTGTTTAGCTATATTAAAATATTTAACTAATCTTTGCTATCGTCTGAGCGTAGTTAACCTTGTCACCGGCTTTAACTTCAAGCTCTAAAAACTCTTTTTCGGCTAATATTACTATGGTAGAACCCATCTCAAAACAGCCAAAATCATCGCCTTTGTTTAGATACAGATTTTCATAACTATATGCACTGCTTCTAATTGCATCGGCATTTGTTTTTATTTTCGGTTCAAACGAGACTTGCATGACACCTACATTTAAGGCACTTACAAGCACCATGTAAAATCTTTTTCTTGAAATAGTTTCACATAGCAATACAACTCTCTCATTTTCTATAAAAAGGTTAACTTTTTTCTTAAGAGAAGGCATATTTACTGGATAGAACTTACCTGGAATATGAACTGCTTTTAACACCTTTAAGTTTGTAGGAATATGATAGCGATGATAATCTCTAGGAGATAGATAAAAATTTATAAATGTTCCGTTATTAACTATCTCTTTTTCTTCTTTGCTAAAGTGTTCGCCTAGAAGCTCATCACTTTTGTATCTCATACCTTTAATTTGTAAAGCATACTCTTCATTCAATTCACCGCATTCAGAAATAAGTGAATCACATGGCGATATAAAATCATCCGAACTCAACGAATAAGCTCTGTTTTCTCTTAGTTTTCTCGTAAAGAGTTCATTTAAACTATGGTATGTCTGCGGCGAATGAAACTCACTCATATCAAGACCCATAATATTTACATAAGAGCTGTTTATAAAATTTTGTATCGGTTTTGGAAATTTTTTATTTGCAAATTTTGCAAAACCCTGTGAAATTGCCGAAGTTATATGTTTACTCATTATCTTTCCTACTCATTTATCTTTCTCTTTGCTATCTCTTCAATCAACACTGTTGCATAAGAGCCTTTTGGCAGATAAAAATTCAGCTCATACTGAGCTTCTTCATTTTTATATCGCCCTTCTACCGCATCAGGGTATATCCACGCATATCTTCTTGCACCATCAGCATCAATCTCATCATCAAAATCTTTTTCGATTGTTCTAGCTATATCAGAAGATATCTTCGTTTTTTTACCGCATAATAAACCTGTAACAGAGATATCTTTTTTGTTAAATCTATCAAAGTCATGCTCACTTGCTTCAAAGTCAAAAAGCCTGCCGTATGGATAGTGTTCCATAACGTCTCCGCTTATTAACTTAAAAGGGTGTTTTTGAGCTTTCATCTTCAAGAGCTCATCTTTTGGCATATTTAAAAGAGGTTCAAGTTCATTTACTTCAAAATTTTGAATTAAAGTATTTATCTCTAATCTTCTACTTAACCATAAATTAAAAAGATGGCTCTGGTAAGCACTTATAAGAAGTTTTTTTACCTTTACGTTACGCTCTTTTTTCTCGCCTTTTGCAATTTTCTCACCGTCTATATGATTGTTTCCGTCGTTCCCAAAACGCTGATAACCAAAAAAATTCGGCATTCCGTATAGTGAAATATTTTTTAAAGCCTCATCAATTTTTAAAGCAGCCGTAGGATTTACTTTTTTTAATTTTATATAAAATTTATTGCCGTTTAAATGCCCTATTCTAATCTTGTTGTTATGATAAACTTTAGAGAGGATTTTAATATTTTCATGCTCAAACTCATCCATTTTTGCTTCATGTTTTTTATGAATCGAGATATACTGTTTTGTCATGGCATGTTTGTCTTTTAAACCTGCATAACCAATCTCTTTTTGCTGAATTCCCAAATATCTGGCAATAATTGAAATAAGTTCGAGAGTCGATAAATCCTTTTTTCTAACAAATAAAATCAGATGTTCGCCCTCGCCGCAAAATTCATAAAGAGGAACCTCTTCAACAACGAAATCACGTGGAGTCTGTCTAAAATGAAAATCTATTGGAGAGTGATTTAGTGAGTAAAATCTATCCATGTTGTTTTTATATTCCTCTGTTTTTAAAATGATGTGCTTTACATCTATTTACATAGCCGCTTCTAGTGCTTTGCGCAAAAATATTTAGCTTTGTTCTGCTTTGTTTGGCTCGTCTTAAGATGGCTTTTTTATATCTTTTGTCAAAGCCTACAAGCATTTCATACTCTTCGCCGCTGCAGGCAAGACTTTTTTTTATTTTGGTTTTAAACTTAAACCCTACCCTGTTTGCTAAAGAGAGCTTCTCTAAGTCACTAAAAAGCCCATCGGATATGTCCATTCCGCAGCTTAGATAACGTGAACTCTTTGATACAAAATTATCTCTTAACACGATATTTACAAACTTAGACTTTACATGTATCTTGCCTAAGTTCATTAGCTTCTTTAAATCTTTAGCACTATCTCCGAGTCTGCCCGTATATGCAAGCAGATGTCCGTGTTTTAACCCTTTTCTTCTAAGAGGTTTATCAGTTTTTGTATCTATTTTTGAGATTATAGTAACACTTATGTCAAGCTTTACATTGCTTATCGTATCTCCGCCTATTATCTGTACACCATATTTTGCTGCAGTATCTTGAAATCCGCGTGCCAAATCTCTCATCTGCGCTTTTGTTATATCTTTTGGCATAGCAACACTCAAAAGTGCATATTTTGGTTTTGCATTCATGGCAATTGCATCTGAGATATTTACTATCATTGCTTTAGACGCTATCTGATAGTAACTCATCCACACAGATTTAAAATGAATATTTTCAAAAAAAGCATCTTTTGAATAGACCGTATCGTCTATCAAAGCCCCATCATCACCTATATGACTATTTTTAAACTGTGAAATAAAATAATTCTCTAAATTCAATAAATCTTCTCAAAACGCCTCAAACTATCAAAGCCAATATTTATAAAATAACATGTCATTATACCATCTATATATAGAAGAAGATATTAGTTATAAAAACGACACCTTAATCTTATGCTTATCAAAACCGAGTTTTGCTACGTTTTTTTCGCCCAAAAGAACCATTTTAAACTGTTCTTGCGTAATTACCGGAAGATTTATCTCTCTATTTACAACCTTTTGTATCTTTTTTTGTTCGCCATCAAAAAGCAGAAGGTCGCTTTTGCCTCTAACAACTAAAAAGTCTGCATTTTCATCTTTTGCCTCTAAAAGAATCTCTCCTGCAATTTTGAGTGAAAAATCACTATTTACAAGAGTAGAATAAGGAGCTAAGTCTTCTTTCGCCAAGGATAGTTGTACATAATTTGCTCTTGATTTTTTAATCGTATCGGCATATGAATTTTTGTTTATACCTTCAAATTCTGCAATATTAAAACCATCAAAAAATTGAAATATTTCTACATCTTCTATTTTTTTAGTTCCGTTTGCCGTGATTCCGGAATATGTAACTTTAGGTAACATTGCAAAAAGGGACTTAATTTTATACTCTTTTGTCATGTCATAATTAAGAACTCTATTTTCTAAAGAAGTGTGATACCAAATGCCGTTTTCTTTTGAAGATATTTTGTCTAAAATTATCTCTTTTAGTTTAGGATGATGCTCGATAATATCTGCCGCAATTAAAAGCGAATGGTCTCCTATATAGCTTCTATCTATATTGTAAGTATTTGAAGCATAATAGTCCAATTCATAACTTTTTGCATACTCATCCATCTCTATCGGAGTGATATACTCTTTAAAAAAAAGAATCTTTTCTAAATAATCTTTTTTATCTATTATAAGATCGTTTACGGCTCTATAAACACTCACAGGCTCTATTTTCAACTCATTTGATGTTTTATTTACTACATCTGCAATCAAAGCATCAGTATTTACATATAGATTATTTATCTTTAAATTAAAATCAAGATCTGCTTTATAGGCAAATTTTTCAATACTGTTTATCCTGTTTAGTAAACTTAAAACAGTATCTTTTGGTTTATATTCCATAGAATATTTTTTATAATACGGTAGATAATCTACTTTAGAATCAAATCTAAATAGCTCTACATTTACTCTTGTTATCATCACTTCCCTTGTATAACATATGATAAAAATAAGCTTGGAGTATATCACAAAAAAATAAAAAAAATATTTCAGGCTTAAGAGTATTATTATTTATTATATGTGACTCATAAGGTAACACACATCCCCTATATAAGCCATCTTTATTCTACACAAAGGCAATAGATTGTATAATCCGCATTATTTTATTCTTAATAACAAAGGAAAGCTAATGGGTATTCCTATTTATACTTACGATGCTATTATTGTCGGTGCAGGTCTAGCTGGCTGTGCTGCGGCAAGAGAGTTACAAAATGCAGGAAAGAAGGTTGCTGTAATTACCAAACTTCATCCTCTTAGAAGTCACTCAGGGGCGGCACAAGGTGGTGTAAATGCCGCTTTTAGTGATGCTGATAGCGTAGAGTTACACGAGTTTGACACCGTAAAGGGTAGTGATTATTTAGCTGATCAGGATGCTGTTGAATTTATGTGTAAAAACGCTCCTGAAACTATCAGATGGGCTGAGAGAATGGGTGCTGCTTTTAGTAGAACTGCAGACGGTAAAATTGCTCAAAGACCTTTTGGCGGACAATCTTCTCCTCGTGCATGTTATGCAAAAGATAGAACGGGATTAACTCTTTTACAAACCATTTATGAACAAGCTTTTCGCGTTGGCGTAAAGTTTTGGGATGAGTGGTATGTAGCCGACCTTATCTATAAAGACGGCAAAGTTTCGGGTGTAGTAGCATTTAATATTCGCGATATGCAAACAGCAATTTTCAATGCAAAATCAGTTATGTTTGCAACGGGCGGATATGCAAGAAGCTATAAAATAAACTCAAATGCACATGCAAATACCGGCGATGGTTTATCAATAGTCGCTCGTCACGGTCTTCCGTTAGAAGATATGGAGTTTGTTCAGTTTCATCCATCAGGATTATCAGGAAACGGTGTACTTATTTCTGAAGCAGCTCGCGGTGAAGGCGGACGTCTTTTCAACTCTTTGGGCGAGAGATTTATGGAGAAATATGCTCCAAACGCGATGGAGCTTGCTTCTCGCGATGTAGTTAGCCGTGCTATTTTAAATGAGATTCGTGAAGGTCGCGGTGTAGGACCGAGAAAAGATGCAGTGTTTATTGACGTAACACATTTAGGTCGTGATTTGATTATGGAGAGACTTCCTGAACTTCGTGATTTGGCTATCACTTTCTTAGGTCTTGACATGATAAAAGAGCCTATTCTTATCTCTGCGACTGCTCACTACTCTATGGGCGGGATTCCAGTAAATATAGCAGGGAACGTACGTAAAAACAACACTGAGTTTGTTGAAGGTTTCTATGCGGCAGGAGAGTGTTCATGTGTATCTGTTCACGGAGCAAACCGTCTTGGTGCAAACTCTGTTCTTGAGGCACTTCTTTTTGGTCGTTTTGTCGGTAAAACAATGGTTAAAGAGATTGATAATATTTCTCTTCGCCCTGCAACACAAGATGATGCTAAAGTTGCATTAGCGGAGATGGATTTTATCTTAAACAACAACGGAGAAGAAACTATTACCGCTCTTCGTGAAGAGTTACAACAGTGTATGACTGCAAACGCAGGTGCATTTAGAACAAAAGAGACTCTTGAAATTGCAGTTGCAAAAGTAAAAGAACTTAGAGAGAGATTTAAACATATACGTATCAAAGACAAATCAAAAGTATTTAATACTGAACTGCAAGAAGCTATCGAGTTTGGTCATATGATTGACTACTCTGCATTTATCGTTGAGAGTGCAATTGCTAGAAATGAGAGCCGCGGTGCTCACTTTAGAGAAGATTTTGATACTCGTGATGATGAAAACTTCCTAAAGCATACTATGGCATATATGGATAAAGATGGCAATATAGAGCTTGATTACATGGATGTCGTACTTGGCAAACATGAACTTAAAGCAAGAAATTACTAAGGAGAGGTTATGAGTACAAATAAAATTACTACACAAAAAGTAAACTTCAAGGTATTTCGCTTTAATGCAGACGAGGATTACCTTCCATACTATGAAAATTACAGTATGGATGTAACTTCCGAAGAGGTTGTTTTAGATATATTAAACCGCATAAAATGGGATCATGACGGTAGTTTTTCATACCGTCGCAGCTGCCGCCACGGTATATGCGGGGCTTGTGCCATCAAAGTAAACGGACGCTCTACTCTTGCCTGTAAAGAGAGTATGTCAACCATGATTGAGTACTTTGGGAACGACCTTACGATTGAACCGCTCAGCACTAAAAGAGCCGTAAAAGATATGATTATCGATAAAGCTGACTTTTGGGAGAAACATGCAAGCGTAACTCCTTATCTTGTTGCAGATATCGATGAAGCACCTACTTGTGAAAATCTTGTCTCTCCTCATAATGCAGAAGAGCTAAACGAGGCAGACTTGTGTATTCAGTGCGGAGCATGTCACTATGCCTGTCCTGCAGTTGAGATAAACAGCGACTTCTTTGGTCCTGCGGCTTTTGTAGCAGCTTATCGTTTTGAATCTGATGTTCGTGATAGCGATGCAAACAGACTTATACATGTAAATGAAGAAAAACAAGGTGTTTGGGACTGTGTAAAATGTTTTGAGTGTGCAGAAGTTTGTCCAAAAGAGATAAACCCGATTGATAAAATCACAAAACTGCATCAGATGGCATTTAAAAAAGGTGTTGCGAAAAACAATGTTGCAACACGCCACGCAGTAGGTTTCTTACACTCTATCAAAAAACACGGTGTTCTTGATGAAGGCGGTTTAGTTCTTTACTCTGAGGGTCTCTCAATAGTAAAACATGTTCCTGTTGCGCTTCAAATGTTTAGAAAAGGCAAAATAATTATGCCTTGGAATATGCCAAAATCAGACAATTTGGATGAGATTCAAAAACTTATCAAATCATCATCAACCGTAAAGTTCTAGGAGTAGTTAAATGAAAAAATTAAAATATGCACTTTTTACAGGCTGTACCGCAAAACAGAGTACGCCTGAGCAGATGATGTCAACTCTGGCAGTTGCTAGAAAACTTAACATTGAACTAATAGAATTAACTGAAGCTTCTTGCTGTGGAGCTTCGCATCTACAAGATTATGATGATTTTTTATCTCTTGTGTTAAATGCTAGAAATATCGCTTATGCCGAAAAACACGGTTTAACTATGGTTACCATCTGTAATACATGTCAGTTAAATACTGCTATGACAAAACATAGACTGGACAAAGATTCTGCTCTTAAAGAAAAAGTTAATGAAAAGCTTAGAGAAGTGGGTCTTGAGTACAAAGGTACTTCAAACATTATCCACTTTTTATATGCTATCATCGATGATTTTGGACTAGATAAAATCAAAGAGATGGTTGTAAAACCTCTAAGCCAGTTCAATATAGCTCCTTTTTACGGTTGTCATAACATCCGCCCATCAGAGCTTCATGACGAGTCTCACAAACAAAAAGAGAACCCTTACAATCCTACTTCACTTGATGATTTGATTATCGCTTGCGGCGGGATGAATGTTAACTATGAAGAGAAAAATAAATGCTGCGGTTTCCACGTAGAGCTTCAAGCTCCTCACACTGCGGCAGTTCTTACGGGAAATGCCATCGCAGGAGCAACGGATAACAATGCCGACATGATGGTAACTCCATGTCCTCTTTGTCATCTAAAACTTGACACGCAAACAAAACACGCTTCAGAAGCGATAGGCAGAGAAGTTTCTCTTCCTGTTCTTCACATGCAACAAATGGTAGGACTTGCTCTTGGATGTACTCCGGCAGAGCTTGGTCTAAAACACCATGTTACTGAGGTTAATTTTATCTAAAACCTAAAAACAGAGAGCTTCTCTCTGTTTTTCTTCTACATGTCTAAAGGGCTTACAACCCTGCTCTTATTTAGCTCTGCAACTACATGTGTATAGATCATCGTAGTTTCAACGCTCTTATGACCTAGCAACTCTTGAATACTTCTCAAATCAATTCCTGCTTGTAACAAATGAGTTGCATAGCTGTGCCTAAATATATGTGAAGTTACTCGCTTGTTTAGATTTGCTTTTTGGGAAGCCTCTTTTATATTACGCCCTAATGTTTGTGGATGAACATGATGTCGCCTTCTCTCTTTAGTTCTTGGGTCAACTGAAATATTTTTCATAGGAAATAAAAACTGCCATTTTGTTTCATACTTCGATTTTGGATATTTTTTCTCCAATGCGTGCGGTATATAAACACTTCCGTATCCATTTTCTAAATCTTGTTTATGTAAAGTAGTAACAATTTCAACTTGCTCTAAAAGTTTAGTTTTAAGCTTTTGCGGTAACGGAACAGTTCTGTCTTTTAATGATTTAGAATCCCAAATATAGATTTTGTTAAAACCGAAGTCTATATCTTTTATTCTCAAGCTCAAAGCTTCATTCATTCTAAGTCCACAGCCATACATCAAATGCACTAGAAGAGTGTACTCTATTGACACATTTTGTAAAACACTTCTAACTTCATCTTTTGTTAAAACAACAGGTATATGTTTTCGCTCTTTGGCACGAAGAGCTTGAATATTCCATTGGCTTATATCTACTCCTAAAACTTCTTTGTATAAAAATAGTATCGCACTAAAAGCTTGGTTTTGCGTAGTTGGTGAAACTCTGTCTTTTGTAGCTAACTTTGTTAAGTATGATTCTATTTCTATTTTACCCATCTCTATAGGGTGCTTTTTGTTATGAAAAAATATATAGTGCTTTATCCAGTGCACATAAGTTCTCTACCCTCAAGGGGCACCTCGTCAGTTGAATAACTATAATGCTTAAACCTAATTTTGTCACGAACTAAATCTAAAAGTTTCTTTTTTACTTGCATGTTATCCCCTTTGTTTAAGCTACATCGTGTTTGTTATGTAGTTTTTTCAACAATTAACAAACACTTTTGTATGTTATTTCTCTATATGGCATTTAACACACACTAAATATTTAAGAATACTATGTATTTTTTCTCTTAAAGTTAAAAAATATTGCAATTTGTCATATTTTTCATCAAGTTTTAATAATTAACACACATTTAACATGTAAGTTATTTTTGTTTTTTTAAGTTAAAGCGTATATAATGTGTTTGAATAAATAGTTATCGCCTCGCCTGCGGCGAGACGATAACGGCAGTGCTGAGCGAGTTCTTGTTACCCTTACCTTCGGCTTCGGATAACAAGTCGCTGGAGCGAACACTCTCTTCACTCTTCCGATAAGTCTAACGAAAGCTACGCTTTCTTATACTTATCTTTGAGTTTCGCTCAGCACTGCCGTTACACTAAAGGACAATACTTGGGAATCTCGATACTTCAATTAAGTGATCTTCATTTTATAAAAGAAAACAACTCTGTTTTTATGAAAATAGACAAAATTTTTGATGCTATTAAAAATGAAATTGACAATAGCTCTCATTTGTTTATAGTTTTTACTGGCGATATAGCTTTTTCAGGTCAAAAAAGTGAATATGATGAAGCTAAAAAGTTTATTGATATACTGGTTACCAAAATAACTCAATACAAACAAAATATCGGTATAGAATCTATATTCACGCCCGGAAATCATGATTGTGATTTTAGTGATAATCAGGAAGTGCGAAATATCATAATTGATAATATCGTTGCAGGTAAAACAAAAATTACTGAGGAACTTATTTCAACTTGTGCAAATGCGCAAAAGGAATATTTTTCATTTGTTGAGCAATATACTTCAAAAGCGAATATCGAAGTTGAAATTTCTAATACAATATTCACGAGATATAGCTACAACATTGGTAACTTTAAACTTGCGTTTAATTCATATAATCTAGCTTGGGTATCTAAGAAAAATGAATCTCAATCAGAAATAGTCTATCCCACAACTATGCTAGAAAAATCTGAGCTTATGAATAAAGATTATGATTTAACAATTTCTTTATTCCATCATCCATTACATTGGTTGGAGCATCAAAATATGCGCCAGTTTAAGGAATTGATTAATTCAACGTCTAACATTGTTTTATCGGGTCATGAGCATACACATAGTGCAAAAAAAGAATCTAAAATAAATAATGAGGAACACATTGAATATATTGAATCTGGTGTATTGCAAGATTCACATAATCCAGACAATAGTAATTTTAATTTAATTAATATAAATTTAGAAGATAGTCGACAAGATATTTTTGAATTTACTTGGAATAAAAGTCTATATGAGAAACATGATACATACAATGATATCGAGCTTCCATTCAAGAAAAAATCAATATATCAATTGAAAGAGACTTATAGAAATAAAATCAATACTATGGGATTGAAAGTTTCACATCCTACTAAAGAAAATATGACACTTGAAGATATTTTTATTTATCAAGACTTGTCTGCAGTAAACAATAATAAAAAGAATCAAAGCATCTTATTAGAATACAATTCTAAACAATTAAAAAACTTACATGAGATTGGACATACAATTATTTATGGCGCCGAAACTTCTGGAAAAACATCATTAATACGGATATTACAATTAAAATACAAAAGAGATGGTTTAGTTCCAGTTGTTATTGATGGTAAAGATATTAAAAGTAATGACTTTCAGTCTACTAAAATAAAAACACTAATTCTTAAAGCATTTAAGTCGCAATATGAGAATGATCATAAAACTATTTCTACATTTGAGCAGTTAGACAAGGATCAGGTTTTATTACTGATTGATGATTTTCAGGATGTGTCATTAAATACTGAATACAAATCAGAGTTCATAACGAACTTGCTAAAACTCCAATACAAAAATGTAATATTCTTTGCTCATGAATCGTTACTTCTTGAAGCCACGACTGAAAGTTTTTTAGCTGAATCATTAGTTGATTTTAAACATTTTCAACTTTTAGAACTTGGGCATAAACTTAGAGAAGAAATGATAAGAAAATGGATTTCTTTAGGCAGAGAAACAGATGTTGAGTATAAAGATTTGATTTTTATGTCAAGAGAAAAGTCGAAATCAATTAATACAACTATAGGCTATAACATTGTTCCTGCATATCCAATTTACATCTTAACATTGCTTCAAGCACTAGAAGTCAATGATAGTCATATGCTTGAAAAAAGTTCTTATGGTCATTATTATCATTTCTTAATCATGCAATACCTTAATACAGATACACCAATGAAAGTTAAGGATATAAATACAATTTTCAAATACACCTCTACGCTCGCATTTGAGTGTATAAAACATAAAAAACATACATTTACATATCAAGATCTCATTGCATTTGATAGAGCATATTGTTTAGAGAAAAAATTTGAACCCACATTTAATATTATTGATAAACTGCTAAAGTCAAATATCATTTCTGAGTATGAAGAAGAATATAGATTTTCTCATAATTATCTTTACTATTACTTCGTTGCTCAATATTTTTCTGACAATATAAATAGTCATGAAGTTAAAACTGTTATTGAAAAGATGTGTAAACGTTTATATCGTACTGAATTCGCAAATATAATAATTTTTTTAATGCATCATTCCTCACAAATTTTTATTCTTGACTTGTTAATAAAAGAAACGAAAGAAATTTTCAAAGAAATATCCGAATTTTCATTTGCTCCAGAAGAACTGTACAACATAAATAGTTCAATAAAAGCAGATCGATTAAAATTAAAAAATAGAACATTGGAGGAGACAAGAGAAATAGAATTAGACAGAGAAGAAACAGCACATAATATATCTGCTCATAATCATAAAAATGACAGAGATGAAGCAGACTATAATGAAGATATTCAAGAACTGAATACATTCTCTAAACTCAATCTAGCTTTTAAAATGATTGAAATATTAGGCGAAATAATAAAAAACTATTCTGGGTCATTAGATGGTTATATAAAACTGTCTCTTATTCAGGAAGTATATAGTGTCGGGCTGAGATCACAAAAATCGCTGATTGAATTCATTGAGAACAATCACGATTTACTGTTGAAAGAAATAAAAGAAGTTATTGAAAAAAAACACTATGTTACTGAAGATAAAAAAAGCGAAGCGGCTGCTAATATGATTTTTGGAATGGTCTCATCTATATCTACTGGTTTAATCAAAAAAATTGCAAAAGCAGTTGCTTCCCAAGATTTAAAACTAATATATACTGAACTTCTTGAAAGTGACAAAAACAATATAGCTAAACAGCTAATTACCCAAGCTATAGCCCTAGATTTTCGTAATGGACTAAAAAGCAAAGATATTGAAGATATTCATAAAAGCTTGGTACGTGAAAATAACAGAATAGCTGCTTCAACATTAAAAAGATTGGTTTTGGAACATCTTTATATGTTCGATATAGAACATAGTAAAAAACAATCAATATGTGAAAAACTGGATATTACTACTGATAATTCAAAGACTGAAATGGTTAAACAGTTAAAAAGATAAAAATCATGTAACAAAACCTAGCACCGAACAGAAAACTGTCGGTGAAGTCAACCGTTAGATTACAATGGAACACTAATGAATACTTTAAATAAAATAAATGATTTTGATACTAAGCAAAAACTTTGGAGATATCTTAAGCCTGATAGATTGATTGATATAATAAACAAAAAAGAAATTTATTTTTCATCTGCAACACAATTTACAGATGACCCTTATGAAGGTGCAATTGCTATAAAACCTCAAGGAACGGAAATTCAACAAGATAACAATTTTGAACATGCTTTTGCTGAACTTAGAAGATTAACAAAAATTACATGTTGGCATATGTCAGATTGTGAAAATGATGCAATGTGGAAGTTATATGCAGACTCAAAAAAAGGGTTCGCAATAACAACTACCATTGAGACACTCATAGAATCATTAGAACCATATAAAATAGAGCCTAGCTATGAAAGTGAAACTTTACATGTAGGTAAAATTCAATATATTGATCTTATGAAAGACAAAGTGAGCACGAATATGCTTGAAAGATTTTTTTATAAGCATAATGCTTTTTCATGGGAAAATGAATTTAGGCTTGCAATATCTTTAAGGATGGCAGAAGAGTTTGGTATTTCAGTTCCAGAACATGGTATTTTAGTGAAAGTCAATCCCACAATTTTGATAAATAATATATATCTTGGTCCATCAATTGATGAGCATGATAGAAAAAAAATATTAAATGTATGTGAAGAACATGGTATTACAGATAAAATTAAAATCAGCAGTTTATTGGGAAATCCAATATATAGTTAATCTAACAAAACTTTGGAGAGAAATATTCGACCCTGCGGGTCGAATATTTCTCAATTTAAACGTTATCTCGGACGCTACGCATCCGAGATAACGGTGGCGAGTTCTTGACAATTGAAGAAATTGATGATGATTCGGCAACTTGTATTTGGTTTGATAATAAAAAAGTTGAACGACATACTTTTTTATTAATAACACTTAAAATTGTTCAATAGTTTTATTTAAAGAAAAAATATACATCATTTTGCTAGAATGATGTATATTTTAAATATTGGAGCTTATTATGACAGCTTTAAAACAAGATGAACTTTTTGAAGAGATAGATATTTTACCAATAGATTTGAAAACTAAAATTGTTGAGAAGATATTAACTAGTATCACACCTTTAAACAGTGATATAGATAAGCTATGGATAAAAGAAGCCAACAAAAGAAAACAAGAGATAGAATCAAACTCCGTTACATTAATTGATGGAAATGAAGTTTTCAAAAAATTATCTCAAAAATTAAATTTATAAATGACTTACTCTTTCCACCCAGATGCTGAAGTTGAATTAAATGCTTCAGTTGACTATTATCAAGAATGCAAAGATGGACTTGGTGCAGAGTTTGCATACGAAGTTCAAAAAACAATCCAAAGAATTTTAGAATATCCTACTGCTTGGCAAAAGCTAGATAAAAACATAAGAAGATGTTTAACAAACAGGTTCCCATTTGGAATAATTTACTATCAAAGAGATAATGAAATTATCATTTTAGCTGTTATGCAGCTTCATAGAAAGCCAAATTATTGGAAAGAGAGAAAATAAACAAAGATATATAGCCAATAAATTACCCTGCGGGCAATTTATTGGTTCATTTTAAACGTTATAACTTAAGAGTAGTGCTCCATCCTTCATAATATCCATGCTCTTTTTTTACAAGCTCATACAGCTCTTGTACTACTTTTTTTACATCCTCATTTGTCACAGGGTGTTCTTTGACCAGTGCCGCACCATGCTCAAACTCTTCACTGCTTATATCGTCTTTGAACTCAAATCCACATGTAATAATATTTTGAATAAATCTCTCTTTTTGAGTTGCGGTATCAAACGAAACGTAGTGTTCAACAGCTCTTGCGCTTAAAAGATTATCGCCCTCTTCTTGCAGTAAAAATATAATATTGTCGCTTTGTATATTGTGAAATTCCAGCTCTGTCGGAAAAAGATTTTTTACGTAAAAATCCCATTTTGCATCTTTAACAACACCGCTTTCATACTTATAGCCGCTATCCTTTAGCATTTTAGTAACGATAGTATCCAGATTTTTTGAATTTTTTGCATAAAAATAAAACTCATGCCAACCGTCATTGATTCTAGTACCTACGTATTTTGCCATCTTGTCATGCTCTAGTGCAATTATAAGAGACTCTTTTGTTTCAAGAAATTGCTCAAAACCGCTGCTTTTTTCATCAATATTGTTTGATTTTACAAACACGCTAAAGAGCCATGGATTAGAGCCTTCAAAATCTTGTGCATCTACTTCTACTTCTATACTAATCAATTGGGAATCTTCAACTCTGTTAAATATTTCTCTCATATATCACTTCATTTTATTTTTTGTAATTATAACCAACTTATAAAAAAAGGATAAGCAAACTACACTGATAATAATTATCATTTTAATTTTCAATTAAGATACTTTAATATAGAATTCTATCGAACAAGTGATGATATCGCTTATCATAATCAACAAGGGAAACAAAATGAAACTTTTAAACAATAAATTGGGATTAAGCATAGTTGCAGCATTAATGCTCTCTAGTGCTGTGCAAGCAGATACTGCTTCTGACATAGCAGAGCTTAAAAAAGAGATAGCAGAATTAAAAGAAAAGACTCAGGTTTTGACAGATGAAACCAGCAACTTGCAGACAGGCTTTAACTATACAACAGTCGATACAACAGTTTCACATAGTGGTTTAGGATCTGCTGCTTCAAAAGTATATTACTCAAAATCGCCTTTAAGCATCGGTGGTTACGGTGAAATGTATTATGCTCACACGTCTAACGAAGGTGCTTCCAATTCATCTAAAGTAGATGTTTATAGGTTTGTCCCTTATATCGGTTATAAATTTTCAGATAACATTATTTTAAATGCTGAATTAGAGTTTGAACATGGCGGTGTTGAAGCAGGTTCAGGAGGAGAAGTTATAGTTGAGTTTATGTATCTTGACTTTCTTATCAACCCATATGCAAACCTAAGAGTCGGTCATATGCTAGTACCGATGGGGCTTATAAATGAGAAACATGAACCTACTCTTTTTAACACTGTTCAAAGACCAAATACATCAAAAAACTTAATTCCATCTACATGGCATGAAAGCGGTGTAATGGCTTATGGAGAGATAGCAGAAGGATTGTCGTATAAAGTTGCAGGCATAACTGGACTAGACTCTTCAAAAACAGGTGACAAATGGCTAAGAAGTGGACGTGGCGGCTCATTTGAAAATAGCAATCCAAAACTTGGGGTTGTTGCTAGAGTTGATTATACAGGCATAAACGGTCTTTTAGTCGGTGCATCAACTTATGCAGATTCAGATATTAACATATGGGATGCTCATCTTGATTACAACTTAGAAGCATTAAGGGTTTACGGTGTTTATACTCAATCAAGTCGCTCAAATGAAGCGGCACTCTTAGCAGGTGCGGCTGAAGCTACTGATGCAAAAGGAGGCTTTTTAAATATTGGTTACGATTTACTCTCATTTACTTCATCAAAATATAAAATGCCTTTATTTGTTCAATATGAGAGCGTCGCTGCTAGAGATAAATTAACAAACGGCAGTTCAATTGCTTCTATAGATACAACAACAGTCGGTATCAATTATTTTCCGCATGAGCAAGTTGTACTTAAAGCGGACTATGCGATGCAAAAACAAGACGGGATAGCTGATAAAAATATAGCTAGTTTGTCTGTTGGCTTCATTTTCTAAAATTTCATTCTATTATTTACAAGAGTTTCACATCTCTCCTGTTGTGAAACTCTTTGTTTATTGACAAACTTCATTGACAAAAAAAAAATTATTATATACAATCGAAAAAAATTAAGGTACGCTCAAATCATGAAACAATTTTCACTTTATCTTCTTATCCTTTTAGCATTTCCATTGAGTGCTAACATACTTACTTCGCCAATTGATGCAATGCATCAAAGTTATGGAGCAGATAGTAAGATAAGCAAAGAGAATATTATTCTAACAAGCAAAATAGCTGAAAAAATTGAACAAGACGCAAAAATAAAACTAGATGAAAAAATCATAAGAGTTTTTAAAGCATCAAAAAATGACAAAACGGTTGGATTTGGAGTATTGATAAACAGAAAAGTCCGCTCAAAAAATGGTGTAGTTCTTTACATCATATCAACTGACTCTGTTTTAAAAAGTATAGAGATAGTAGCTTTTAATGAACCTATGGAGTATATACCTTCAAAAAACTGGATGTTGCAATTTGAAAATATAAAAACAGACAACATGCTAAAGGTAGGAAAAGAGATACCTACTATTACAGGTGCTACGATGAGTGCTAGAAGTATTGTTGATGGTTCAAGACTCGCATTTGCCATATATAATGAATTACTAAAAGAGAAATAGTGCGCTTTACACTCATCAACAACATAAAGCAAGACAGTGCAATGAGGCTTATCCTCAGCGCTCTTTTAATTTTTATATCTATGTATCTAATTTCAGATATTTTTGTTAAATACTCAAGCTTCGGAATAACCGGCAGTGCCGTTAAATTAACGCTTTTTGGGAGTGAAGCGGAGTATATAGACCCGATAAGCAAAGCATCTTTTTTAGAGTTTTGGCATACGGAAATCTTTTTTATAATGATGCTTCTGCTTACTTTAAGTGCAGTTTTTGTTAGACTTGTAAAAAAGAGTATATTGGTTTTAAATATAGTAATGATTAGCGCGATAATTTCCATCATTGCTCTGGCTTTGTCATATTTTATGTCGCCGCTGTTTATAAGCATCTACATTGCAACATTTTTTTTATGGCATGCAAGCGCACTGTATATGACGCTCTATTCGCTATGGAGACTTTATGATAAAAGCGTATAAGCTCTCTATCATATACTACGTTATATTTTCATTGCTTCTTGTTTTAAGCGCTTACATGTTGTTTGATTATAAGATAGGTTTTGAGTATGAACATGTAATAAATTATTATCTTGGAAATGAAGAGCGTTTTATCCCTGCTAAAAGCTTTGGCGGTATTTTAAAGTTGATTTTACCGCATATTTTTGTATTTGGACTGTTTGGCATGGTGCTTTTGCACTTTTTAGTTTTTACAAAATTAAGGTATAAAAAAAGCACTTTAACATTAATATATCTAACTTTTATAACTGCGCTGCTTGAGGTCGCTACGCCGTTTATGATTATAAGCGGTTTTAAATTTTTTGCCTATATAAAACTTTTCTCATTTTTTCTCTTCTTGATTCTTATACTCTATACATGTTGGCTGATTTTTTACAGTATCGTGTTTGACTAGGTTTTTTGCATATTTAGATATATTGTCACTTATAACCAACTTTTTATCGCTCTGTAAGATTATATAAGCAACTCCGATTTTATCTAAAAAACCGTATGCTTTTTTAAGAGGCATAACGCTTGAAGCAGTTGCATAAGCATCCAAATCACTGCTTGAAATATCTCCGATAAGCGTTATAGATATAAATTTTGTCTGCGGTTTTTTTGTTTTTGGGTCTATGAGATGATTGTTTTTTGTAGAAATTACGTAACGATTATAATTTCCGCTCGTACTTATTCCCAAATCATCTTTTATAGTCTCAAATGACAACAAATAGTCATCTTCTGCAAAAGGATTTTGCACCTCTACTTTACATGTAGATAAACATCGTATATCTCCGCTTGCGGCTATTGTTGCATCTTTTATATTTTTTTTTCTAAAAAACTCTGCTACTTTATCTACTCCAAAACCTTTTCCCATGCCGCCCAAATCAACTTTTATACCTTTGTCTATAAAAGCCTCTTTCTCATCAAAACGTAAAGCTCTAATGCCTGTTTTTGCATCTTTTAGCTCCTGTTTGGTTGCGATTCTCTCATCTAACCCGAATCTATACAAATCTTTTGTAATAGAGCCTATCGTTATATCAAAATACCCGTCTGTTTCGTTGTAGTACTTTTTACTAAGCAAAAGTGCTTCGTAGGAGTATTTATCAAGGTTTACATGTAAGTCTTTGTTTAGTAGAAATATTTTTGCGTCAGGATTATATGAAGATAGCGACATCTCGACATTTTTCATAATCAAAAAACCGTTATTTATAATATCTGAGTTTTTGTTATCGGCTGAAATTGTCACGAATGTTGACATAATGACTTGTGTGCGAGAGAGCGCTTTGGCTTCTAAAAGCCAAAACATGGATAAAAATAAAAATAGCAGTTTCAAAAAATTTAGATATCTTGTTAAATATCTATAACTTCATTTACTTCTAAACCAAATCCGCCGAGACCTACAAACTCTGTTGTTTTTGCAGAAGTTAGAAGATTCATTTTTGAGATTTTAAAAGATTTTAGTATCTGTGCGCCGATTCCAAACTCTTTCATAGCGGCATTATCGTGATGAGTCGGTTTGTTTATAAAAATAAGCACTCCGCTGTTTTGTTTTAAATACTCTATTGAAGAGATTAGATTGTCATATTTTTTTTGATTTAAAAGAAGTTCCATATCAGGTATAACATTGTGAACTCTAACGTTTGCAATAGAAGCTACACTATGAAAAACAATTGCAGTATGCTCTATCTTGTCATGGTCTGTAAATGTATATTTTTTCACTTTTGTACCAAAAAACTCTACATCTTCACTCTCTGTCTCATTTACAAGTCTTTCATTTGCAAGACGATACTCTACAATGTCAGATATAAAAACGGTTTTAAGGTTATGTTTTTCGCCGAAAATATCCAAATCGTCACGTCTGGCCATCGTGCCGTCTTCTTTGATAATTTCACATATAACCGCCGATTCGCTAAGTCCAGCCAAACGACACAAATCGACTGAACCTTCGGTATGTCCTGTTCTTACAAGCGTTCCGCCGTCTTTTGCTATAAGAGGAAAAATATGACCCGGTTTTACAAGCTCGTCAGCATGACTGATAGGATTTGCCAAAATTTTTATAGTATCGTCTCTCTCAGACGCGGAGATACCTGTTAGCGCATTTTTAGCATCTACAGAGACCGTAAAAGCAGTTTCATAAGAAGATGTATTTGAACTAACCATAGGGTTTAAATCAAGTCTTGTTGCAATTTTTTTGCTTATAGCAACACAGATAAGTCCTCTTGCATGAGTAGCCATAAAGTTTACATGTGCTGGAGTTGAAAAAGCAGAAGCGTAAACCAAATCACCCTCGTTTTCTCTATCTTCATCATCCACCATGATGACCATACGACCTTTTTTCATCTCATCAATTGCTTCTAATACTCTTTGTGTAGGTGTCATATAAACTTCTTTATTTTAATTACGCGAATTATATATAAAAGTTGATTAATTTTAGTTCAAACTATTTTTCTAAATTTAGCCGTAATCTCCTTGACAAAGATATCTTATTTACATATAATTCCACTCCGACAAACGTATTACTTAGTTTGTCAAAACACCGCGGAATAGAGCAGTTCGGTAGCTCGTCGGGCTCATAACCCGAAGGTCATAGGTTCAAATCCTATTTCCGCAACCAATTTACTTTTTTTTAAATGATGGGGATTCGCCAAGCGGTAAGGCCTCGGCTTTTGGTGCCGACATTCATAGGTTCGAATCCTATATCCCCATCCACAAACTCCCCCTATTTTTAGGATATGTCGCGGAATAGAGCAGTTCGGTAGCTCGTCGGGCTCATAACCCGAAGGTCATAGGTTCAAATCCTATTTCCGCAACCAATCAACAACTATTTTACAATCCACAAATGACTATACCAATACCATCTATCGCCGTTTGCTTTTGCAGTACATGTATATTTATCTCTTGGTCTCTTAAGCCTATTTTTTGCAATAATATTTACCTCTGTTTTAGATATCCACTCAAGCGATAACGGCTCACCGCTAGAGAGATAGCATTGTAAGTTTTTTATAGGATTTTTTAATTCAAGAGTAAGAACGGGCGGATTTTCTGATGAGATTAAAGGCTCTTTAGGCGATACAGAGCTTATAGGAAGCGGTAAAGTCTTTAGTTTAAGTACAAAGCTATCTATATCTGCGAAAGCTTCAGCCATTGGAAATCGAGGCAAAGCTTTAGTATCACTTTGCATATCAATAGAGCCAGATGTTTGAGTAACTCCTATATATCCCAAATTTTTAATAAAATCTGATGTTTGCTCACTGTATTCGCCAAAAGGATAAGAAAAAATTTTAGGATTTTCATTTGTATCTGCGCCAAGCTCTTCATGGAGTCTCTTTTGCGCAGTTTCAATCTCATATCTGATTCTATTTTGCCACTGCTCTTTATTTTCGTTATCTTTTGGCAACATGTAATCATGACTTAGAGAATGGTTTGCGAACTCTGCACCAAAGAGCTTTATTTCACGCATCTCGTCCCAGCTCATATAGCTTTTTGATTTACTATCGATTGATGCAGTATTTACAAATATCGTAAATGGAAACTTTTTTTCTTTTAGCCTTGAAAATGCATCCGTATATATACTTTTATAGGCATCGTCTATCGTTAATGCAACAGTTTTCTCAGGAATATCCCTGCCCTCAAGCAAATAATTTACAATCTTTGATAAACTCCAAACGTTATAACCGTTTTTTTCCAAATATGCGAGATGAGCTTCAAACTGTTCTGTCCTTATGCTTGTCGATGGGTATTTTGATTCTCCAAAACGATGATACATAAAAACTGTCGCACTGCTTGAATCTGCAAATATTATCTCAACTGTAAAAATCAAAAATATTAAAATATATCTCTTAATTTTCACTCTTTAGCGCCTATTTCTAATACCTTATTTGATTTATGTTTAACATGTAAATCAAGTTGCGGAAACGGTATCTCTATACCATATTTGTTGAGTGAATTATAAATCAAAATTAAAAAATCTGATTTTAGCGAGTTAGGACGAAGTTTACTATCCCACTCTACCCATACAAGCAGCTCAAAGTCCAATCTGCTGTTGTTCATGCCTATCATCCAAATCTCCGGTTCTTTGGTGCTATCGTCATTTATATAGGTTAATTTACTCTCTTTTAACTCATTTATTATAATTTGTTTAACGTAATCTACATCCGTTCCATATGCTACACCAAAAGGGATATGGAGCCTTCTTGAAGGATCTTCTAGCGTCCAATTAATTACATTGTTTTGTATAAAAGAGGAGTTTGGAATTACTATATCAATATTGTCAAATGTTTTTATGGTCGTAGAACGAATACGCATGTCTGTAACCCTTCCGCGCAGTTTATCGCTTATCTCTATCATATCCCCTATTCTAATAGTGCGTTCAAACATCAATATAACGCCGGCTATAAAATTTGAAACTACCGTCTGAAGCCCAAAACCGATACCGATAGATAAAGCACCTGCAATCATAGAGATAGAGGTCATATCTATCCCCAAACTGCCTATTGCAATAACAAACGAAATTGTTACAATCATGTAGTAGCCGATATTTGAAGCGAGTCTTATTGACATCTGGCTCATATCAGGCCACTTTCTTGATATACGGGCTATCCAGCGTTTATAAAAAATACCTGCAAAAAACCCGAAAATCACTAGTACAATAGCTTTAATTAGACTTATCAAACTTATTGGTTGCTCATTAAAAACAAATATAGCAGAGACAAAATAGCTTTGTATCTGTGTAAAAATACCCTTTATTTCGTGAAGAGTCGATCCAAAAAATAGTTTTGTAGTACCAAATACTCCTTTTGCAATTTCACGAAGAATATTTAACTCCTCTTTATGAACAAAACGATGTTCTAAAGTAATTTCATCAATGTTGAACTCAATCTCACTAATTTTTTGAAAAAAAGGTTTATTTTTTTTCTCTTTTAACATACATAAAGATTGCTCTATTTTATAAACTACTTTTTTATTTATCAACTCTTGATATTGCGTCTCTGCACTATCAAGTTTCTTTTGTGTCTGTTCAACTTTAGTACTATCTTCTATAAGCGCTTTTTCCAAATTTATCTGCAAAGCTACTTTTTGTGAAGATAGCACATTAATATCTTTGTCGTTTAGTTTGAGTTTTTCATCGATACTGCCTATTTTGTCACACTCAATCAAACCAAGAGTACTAAAGAGCATCTTTTTTATCTCTTGCTCATGTGCTTGCAATAGTTTAATTTTTGCTTCTATATTTTTTTCTTGAAGTTTATAGTAAGCATATTGCAGTTGATAAGAGAAGAGTTTAGGCTTCTCCTCTTCGATAATGTTTGTTATAGCTTGTTTTAAAAATAGTGATTTAGAATTAATAGTATTTAAAATTTTACGATTTTCATTCTGTTTAACATGTAGTAATGCGGCAAAATTTACAGCACTGTAATAGTTATCCAAAGTCAAAGATTTGTTAGACAAAGATTCTAAATCATACTTGTCAATTTGAATATCTTGTGAAGCGGCACTACGTACTCTTTGCAGATATAATCTTTCCTCTTTTAATATTTCTACGGTTTTTTTCTTACCCTTTTCATCGGCAGATATCTGATTTTGTATCTCTTGATAATAGCTCTCTTTTTGTCCGTCTTCATATAACTTTGTATCTACGTCCGCTGAAAAGGAGATAGTGACTATAAGAAGTATAAATATCAATATTTTCATATATTTTTTTCCTTTAGATAGCTTTTTTGCTATATCAAAATTATACTCGCTAATCCGAGAAAACTAAAAAATCCTACTATATCCGTTACGGTAGTTAGCAAAACAGAAGAACCGACAGCCGGATCAATATCTGCTTTTTGCAATAACAGCGGTATTAATGAACCAAAAAAACCGGCAGAAATAAGATTTATAATCATAGAAGCTCCTATTACGACTCCAAGCATCGGCATCGAAAACCATATCCAAGCTATAATTCCCATAGCAACCGCAAAGATAGTTCCGTTCATAAGAGATAAATAGACCTCTTTTTTTATAGTTTTTTTAGCATCATCACTGTTAATCTCTCCTAGAGCCATCTGTCTTACCGTTACCGTTAAAGTTTGCGTTCCTGCATTTCCGCCCATTGAAGCTACTATGGGCATTAAAACGGCAAGTGCTACAAGCGACTGCAGCGTAGTATCAAAAAGTCCGATAACAATAGAAGCGGCAATAGCCGTAAAAAGATTTATTGCAAGCCAAAATGCACGGTGCTTTCCGATGTGCAAAAGAGACTCCTCTTGTTCTGCTTCATCATTAACTCCGGCAAGGTTATAAAGCTGTCCTGTCGCGCGTTCTTCGATAATATCGTATATATCATCCGATGTAATACGACCTAAAAGTTTCCCTTTTGAATCAACAACAGGAATAACACCCATATCGTAATTTGATGCAACCTCTACTACATCATGTATATCATCCAAAACATTAACCGAAATGGTGTTTATGCCCTCTTCTACAAGCTCTTCATAATTTACGTTTGGACCAAGAAGAATTAAATCTTCTAAAGGTATAGAACCCAAAAATTCATTTTCTCTGGTAATTACATAAACTTGATAAACGCTATCTACCTCTTTTTTTGCTTTTTGACGTTTTAATCTTCTAATAGAATCCCCTACTTCTTCATCTATAAAAGCAGAAAAAAGCTCGGTTTGCATATATGAACCGGCTTCATAATCGCCATACGAGATAAGTGACTCTATATTTTGACGATCTTCATGCGCCAAACTTTGAAGAACCTCTTCCGCGACATCTTCATCAACATCTTCAATGTTACGAATTAGCTCCGCCGCATCATCCGTGTCAAGATTATTGGTTAAATCTGCAAGTTCGTTAGGAGTAAAATGCTCAACAATCTCCTCATGACAATGACGAGGTAGTTCAATCATAACAAGAGCTTTAAGCTCCTCTGGAAATTTTGCCAACTCTTGCAGATAAATTTTCTCATCATACTCACGTAACTCAAGCAAAAGTTCTGCAATGTCATAGGGATGGACATTGGCATCAAATCCCTCTATATACTTTTTTATCTCATTGTCAAGTTCGTGAATTAATTCTTGTAATGATAATTTCATTTATATTCCAATTCCATAAGATAGGCATCACAGCCGTCTTTATAAAAAGCTCTAAGCTCTTTAACTACTTTAAAACCAGCTTTTTTGTATAGCGCTATTGCTACTTTATTATCGGTACGTACTTCAAGCAAAAGTTGCTTAAAACCTAAAGAAATTAACTCTTTGGATGTCACTTCAAGCAACTTTTGTGAAATTTTTCTGCCGCGATAAATCTCTTTTACCCCGATAGAGTATAACTTTGCTTTTGTACGTTTTATAAGTACCAATAAATATCCGACTACTTTGCCCTCAATCTCTGCCACATAAATCAGATTGTTACGTACATGATATATAAAAGAACCCCTTGAGAGTGGATAATTATCTATCGTAAAGAGTTCTTGCTCTAATGTATAAAGCAAAGAGACATCTGATGATATAGCTTTTCTAATTGTCATTTTTGATAAATTGTATATTTTGGAACCAGTTTGAAAGGTCTATAGGACATTTTCACTTTACGAAGATTTTCAAAGCCCATATCATCGCCGACATTTATATACGCAACACCATAGTGTTCTTTTAGCATTTTAGAAAACTCTCTAAAAATAAACTGCGCACATCCCAAAACTTCAAAATCTGTTTTTTCTATAATAACCGTTGCCGTATCTTTGCTTATACGCTCGCCTACGGTAAAACCTTTTAACTCGCCGTTTATATAGATAACAAGACCTAAAAGAGAGAGAGCTTCATAATGTTTTAGCATCTGTTTTACGGCATGTCTCTCTTGATGAATACCCTCTAGGAAAACTTCTGCTTCTTCTTTTGGCATATACCTAACTCTATCGGATACCCATTTGTTAAAAAGATGCACAATCTCATCTTTATGTTTAACACTGTCTAAAGGCTCAATTACATAATCAGAATATGATTTTATAAATTTATTTATCTCAGTTCTTTTTGTGTGATAACTGTTTCCGCGAAGTTCTATAAGAGCATCTACCTCATAAACATAATCAACCAATTTTTTCTCAACTATATATGATTCAAGCATCTCAAACATACTTTGCGCTTCATCAGCACTCTGAACAAACTCTTCTAACATTGATGATTGCACATAGTCTATACGTGAATAGTATGGCGAGCTGTTATTTGAGTTCATTATCTCAAAACATTTTATAATTGCGTCATTTATATGCTTTTTCTTTCCTAAAGGCGGCAACAGCATTGTGAGTTCACCGCCCGTCATAACAAATAGACAGAAACATTTATTTATAATTGCATAAAACCCGCTGCTGTTTGCAAGCCAAATAAAATTTGCGGCAAAAGTATAGTCGCTTAAATCTACTTCCAATTTTGAAAGATATTTTTCCATCACGGGTTTTGAGGCTATCGCAAATCGTTTTAATTTATGTTTGTTAACTGTTAAACTGCCCATTTTAATCCTTAATAATTTTAAATATAAATGCAACTATACATCTTTTTTTTACTTTTTCGGCAACTATTTTTTAGCACCCCTAAAACAACATATTATAGGGATTTTTTCACAAATATTTTACTATTTTGACTATCTTTTTAAAATATTTAGAAAATAAAAAATCATAGACCAAATTAAGGCTAATATAAGGTGACACTCTTTATAATTCCACCCGTTATATTTATTATAACTAAAAGAAGTATTATTTAATTAAACTATCTTTTTTCTACAACTTACTGGGGATTCGCCAAGCGGTAAGGCCTCGGCTTTTGGTGCCGACATTCATAGGTTCGAATCCTATATCCCCATCCATTTTTAAAATCTCTTACAATGAAAGTCTTTATTATGGAAACGCAAATAGATATGCTTACTTTATCCATTAGAACTACTATTTTTGTCTCAATTGCATTATTATTTTTTTTCGTACTTAAATCTAAAAAAAACTAGCTTTTTACTTCAGTAACATAAACTTCAATTAGACTTTTAATCTTTTTATACACTTTTTCAAAATCAGTTGAATAAACTCTATTGTTTGCTACTGATGTCATAAAATTGGTATCTTTTTCCCAACGTGGAACTAAATGCAAGTGAATATGCTCGGCAATCCCTGCCCCGCCTGCATGTCCTAGATTCATTCCGATATTTACGCCCTTAGCACCAAACCCATCTTTTAAAAGCCTAACACCTTTTTGAGCAAGAGCACTCATGTGCAACCAAATTTTACTGTCTAGTTCTTCAAGTTTATCGGTATGCACATGAGGAATTATCATAAAATGCCCCGGTGTATATGGATAGCGATTCATTACCATAAAGCAATACTCATCTCTATAAAGTACATGTAACTCTTCATCCATATCATGTGAGCTAATATGACAAAAAACGCAACCTTTTATCTCTTTATCGTTTATATACTCATCACGCCACGGTGCGTATAAAATATCTTTCATGACTTACTCCTATAAAAACGCGAATACTAGATTTGGAAACATTATAACCAAACATAATGCTAGAAATTGAAGCAAAATAAAAGGAATAATTCCCCTATACATATCCATAGTCTTTATGCTATCTCCGGCTGCTCCTTTTAGAAAAAAGAGTGACAAACCAAAAGGAGGTGTTAAAAAAGAGGCTTGCAAATTTAGTGCTATTAAGATTCCAAACCAAACAGGGTCTATACCAAAAGCATTCATAACGGGAACTAAAATAGGAACAACGATAAAAGATATCTCTATAAAATCTATAAAAAAACCAAGGATAAAGATACTAACCATTGCTACTGCTATAAAAACCCAAACATCGCCTATATCTTCACTAAAAAATTCTAATATTAAGTCACTGCCGCCAAGCTCGTTAAATACAAGCGAAAAAGCGGTTGCACCTATTAAAATCATAAATATCATACCTGTTAGTTTAACACTTTCAAGTGTTGCATACTTTAACATGTCAAAATTTAGCGACTTGTTTAACAACGAGAGTAAAATAGCACCGACAACACCAAATGCCGCCGATTCCGTAGGAGATGCTACTCCTATAAAAATGCTTCCTAAAACAAAAATAATTAAAAGAAGAGGCGGAACTATGGCAAAAATAGCCTCTTTTAAACTTATATTTTTTGTACCTAAAGGTATCGGTGCAACTTCTGGTTTAAAATAGGATAGAATTAAAATATAGATTATGTAAAGCGCGACCAAAACAAGTCCCGGTAAAACAGCACCCATAAAAAGCTCACCGACACTCACACTCATAACATCGCCCAAAATTATGAGTATTATAGACGGCGGAATAATCTGCCCTAATGTTCCCGAAGCCGCAATAGTTCCGCTAGCCAAGCCTTTGTCATATCCGGCTTTTAACATCAAAGGAAGCGCTATAACGCTCATCATGACAACCGAAGCAGAAACTATCCCCGTAGAAGCGGCAAGCATAGCACCTACTAAAACAACACTAACCGCCAAACCGCCTCTAACACTACGGAACATAGAACTCATAGCAATCAAAAGCTTCTCTGCCATAAGAGACTTTTCAAGTACTAAACCCATCGCTATAAATAGAGGAACAGCCATCAAAGTCGTATTTGACATAATTCCGTAGATACGAAACGGAAGAATTGAAAAAACATCAAAACCGAGTTCAGGAATGATAAAAGCAAAGGCAATAGCAACGCTTCCAAAAACAAAAGCAACGGGAATACCGACTAAAAGCAGTGCTAAAACAACCCCAAACATAAAAAGAGCAATCATAATGCTCTCCACATGTCAAAATTGTTTTTGGCGTCTTTAGCAGCCTGAAGTGATAAAAACAAAAATGAGAGCGGCATAAGAGATTTAACTAAAAATCTATACTCCAAACCTCCTGGATTTGATGAACACTCATTTTGGACGAAGCTTAAGCTTACAAAATCTATCCCTATATAGATAATTAAAAAAGAGAAAGGCAAAATAAAAAAGAGTGAAGATATCATATTTACAAGAGCTTTCTTTTTATCACTAAATGAGGCGTAAAATATATCTACTCTTACATGTGCATTTTCTCTTAGAGTATATGCAATTGCAAAAAGAATTATAAGATCAAAAAGGTGCCACTCAAGTTCTTGAAGTGCTGTTGAACCCTCAGAAAAAAGGTATCTTGCCGTCGCGTCATAAACTACCAACAAAACCAAAATTGCTAATATAAAAGCTGTAAAATAGCCGAGATATTTTATGGTTTTGTCTATAAATCTCATTTAATTAAACTTATATAAAATTCGGTGCATCATTTGCAAAAAGTATAATATCTCCGGCTTTTGTCTGAATTCCAAGCACATCGGTAAGTGCAGATTTATCAGCAAGCATAATTTTATTTTTAACATTTAGATTTTTATCAAACAGCTCTGCATTTAATGCGCCTGTGACAATTACAATATCAAAAACATCATTAATAGCTTTAATCAGCTTCAAATTAAGCTCATCACTGCTTTCAACAAGTCCCGGTGTGACAATAACTTTTCTGCCCTCGTGAAGCGAACAGAGTCTTACGGCTTCAAGCATTCCGTCTATGTTGCCGTTGTATCCGTCATCAAGGATAATTTTTCCGCCTGCCGTTATCTTTTGAAGTCTATGCTCAACAGGCGTAAGTCTGCCGACAGCTTTTATTATCTCTTCATCGCTCATACCAAAAGCTTTAGCTATTCTAACTGCTACGGCAATATTCATAGTTTGGAACGAACCTAAGATATTTGTATGTAAAGACAAAATATTGTCATTGATTTTTAATTCAAAATTAGTCCCGTCTAAATTGGCATCTATATTTTGCACTTCATCCCCAAAAAATGTGACTTTATCGTGAGGCTCATCAGTAACCGAGGTGTGAATAAAAGCACGTTCTAGCTTTGGAGACTGCATGATTTCGAGCTTCGTTGCGATAATATTTTTTAAACTTTTAAAGTACTCTACATGTGCGAGTCCTACTTTGCCGACAACAACGCTCTGAGGCTCTAAAAAAGTTGTGATTTCATAAATATCGCCGCTCTCTCTAGCACCTGCCTCGCAGATGTAAATCTCGGTATCAAGGGGTAGTGATTCGTTTACGTCTTTGATAATTCCGCCAATTGTATTTACGCTTCTAGGAGTTGCATAGACTTTGTACTTTTTGCTTAAAATTTCACGCACAAAATTTTTAATACTTGTCTTACCGTAACTTCCGGTAATTGTCACTATCTGCAGTTTGTTCATATTTTTTAGCTTTTTTTTAGCCTCTTTTTTAAATGCTGCAAATAAAAATTTCTCTATCACAACACTGCCGACATAAGCTACTGCTAAAGGCATAAAAACACCGTAAATCTCACACGCGTCTTTTATAGTACAAAGAATATCTTGAAAGAGAGTCAGCGAAACTAAAAGAATCAAAAATCGTTTTACTCTCCATGTCAAGACAAGTTTTTTATCAAGATTTTTGTACCAAATAAAAATAGCAGGCAATACGGCAAAAATAAAAAAGATGATAAAAAATTCACCCGTCATGTAGTAAGCCCCAAAGGGTATCAAGAAATAGATAATATGCCAATGAGGCTTATGATGTTTTAAAACAACGCGCGAGAGTTTATAGTCATACCATTGAAGATTTGTTATCAGGTACCACCCTAAAACAGTGACAAACAATATATTTGTAACAAATGCTACAAGTATTTCATAGTTTTGCATTATTTATGCTCCAGTGTTTTTAAAAAAGTTTTTTCTATATTCTCTGATACATCTTTGGCATGATTTAAAAAAAAGTAGTGATCCCCAGCATAAACCATAAGCTTAGAGTCTTTTATAAGCTTTTCAATTTTTACGGCACTGCCAAGCGGCGTTGCGGTATCATCTCTACCCCAGCATAAAAGAGCTTTTCCGCTATAGTTTGAGAATTCATCAGACAAATCTTCATCAACTACGTTTTTAAAAGTTTGATACATCGGCTCGCTTAGCTTTTTTGCATCTTGTGCTACAAAAAATTCTCTAAATTTTGCCAATCCAAATGTTTTTAAAATTTTAAAGAGTGCTATTTTTGCTCTTATTTTTAGTGATTTTGGCATATAGATACCCGCACTTGCAACCAGAACAAGCACCTTCGGCTCAAGCAAAAGTGCGACTTTTCCCCCAAAAGAGTGACCCAGAACTATATCTTTAGACGCATTTAGATGAATCATAAGAAGTTCAACTATTCTTGCATAATCTTTTGTATAAAGCGCTAAGTTACATGTAGAGTTGCCAAACCCAGGCAAATCAATATAGATATGACGAAAACCATCCATAAAAGGCGAAAATGCTTTTTTCATTAACCCTTTGTTGCTACCCCAGCCGTGCAAAATAATCAAATCAACTTTTGCATCAGGATTTATAATCTCATAGCTAATATCTAAAGTATGCTGATTAAACTGAATCGACTTTACAGCCATTACTTACCTTTGGCTTTAGAAATAGAGTGAATATACTCATAATTTATTTTTGCTCTTTTTGCATGAGGAAGTGAGTTTGCCAAAAGTTCTAAAGAGTCTTTAAAATCCTCAAAAAGATAATTCGCCATAGACCCCGGAATCGGGTTTATCTCATTTAAATACACTTCGCCATCAACGACAAAAAAGTCGCATCTAATAAGCGCTCCCTCAAATAGATTTTTATAAATCTTCTCAAAATTAGCTTTTAGTCTTGACTCTAAATCTTTTGATATATCAGCTTTTAAAACCTGCTCACTTCTTGAAAAATCCATATATTTTTTCTCAAAATCCAAAAACTCCTCTTTATGAGGCTCCTCTACAATTGAAAAATTAATTTTCCCGTTCGCCCAAAATCCTGCAAGGTTATACTCTTTTACACTTTGTAAAAACGGCTCTACTATAACACTGCTATCAAATTCAAATGCGCTGTCTAGTGCATAGTCAAGTTCACTCTCCTCTTTGACTATACTAACTCCTATTGAGCTTCCAAGACGAGACGGCTTTACTATGAGCGGATAAGGAATTTTTATATTATTATGCTCTTTTACGCTTAACTCTTCATGCTTTAGACATTTTACGCCTCTTGCATTGCAAAGCCATTTTGTATATCTTTTATCATAAGAAAATACGCTTGCATCAATTCTAGGACCTATATATTTGATAGAAAAAAAGTCTAAAAGTGCAGCTATACTTCCATCTTCTCCGTCTGCTCCGTGAATCAGATTTAAAAACATACCGCCATGATCACGAGAACTAAAGAGTCCTTTTTGAACAAAAGCTCCAAGCGAAAGAGATAACTTTGGCATCTTTTTGTATTCGCCTTTTGAAAAGGTAAGAGCTTTCATTTTTGAAGCATCGACTAAATAAAATTGATGATCTTGATCACAAAAAATAAAACTCAAATCAAAACCTGATAACTTTTGTTTTAAAGTAATAGCACTTACAATACTGATTTCGTGCTCAAAACTAGCACCGCCGAATAAAATAGTTAATTTCAATATATATTTCCTTGATTAAATTAAATTGTTTGTAGAAGCTTTAGAGCCTCTTTTACTAGCGAAGCGGTATCACTTCCGCTACATGAACTCAGCGCTTTTGATATCTTCTCTTTTTTAAATCCTAAGGATTCCAATGCCTCGCCTGCTTGAGTAAATGCCAAATTTTTAGGTTCGCTTGATAAGATAAGCTCAGCATCAAATCCGCTAAGTTCTACTAGTATGCGTCCTGCATTTTTGGGACCTATTCCCGGAACTTTTTTAACGCCGTTTATGTCTTTATTGTTTATTATAAGTGCAAACTGTTCAGGCGTATATGTAGAACAGATTGCCATTGCGACCTTTGGACCGACTCCGTTTATTTTTATAAGACGCTCAAAAAGTTTTTTCTCACCTATCTCTAAAAACCCGTAAAGTAGCTGTGCATCCTCTCTAATTACATGTGAAGTAAAAAGTTTTACCTTATCATTTCCTATTGCCGAAAAACTCTGAAGCGATATAAAAACTTCATAAACTATACCACTTACATCTACATGTACAAATGCCGGCTCTTTATGTACTACAACTCCTCTTAGCCCTACTATCACTCATTTACCGCCTGAATTTCATATGTTCCGTTATCCTGTTCTACAACACGAAATATCATATCAGTCGAACCCTCTTTAGGTTTAAAACTCAGTTCAATGCGCGGCTCAATAAGCTTAAATATCAATTCATTATGTCCAAACCATCTGTCTCTGTTGATAATTCTTGCATTTTCAATACTGTCTTGGAAGGATGCGACCTTGCTAGTCAAAAGAGTCAATTTGTCATTTTTGACATTGTACTCTTTTGTTATTGCTTCTAAATGTTCCTGTGCTTTTTGAAACTGTTTATATTTTGTAACAAAAGAGAGAGGCATTTTTATACCGTTCTTTTTATAATGCATCAACCTTTTTTTCACTTCGTTGAATGATGCAGTATTATCTTTAACAAGCTTTATATACTTTTCAACCTCTTTTTTTATCTCATTGACACTAAGTCTAAGCTCTTTAATTTCACTTTGATTCTCACCGAATCCATCTTTTTTATCGTCTTGAATTAACGGGTCTATAGTAAAAACATTTTCACTTCCTTGAAGTTTATGAATCTCAATCAATCTTGAAGCGGTTGCCTTTACATACGAGACACATATACCTATATCTATCTCTTTTGCTCTAATATGACCGCCGATTGCTTGAGAAATTTCTACTTTTTTGCCTTGAACATTTCCTTGCTCGAGTCGTGCAATTTTTACATGTTCGCCAGAAGCATTGCCCTTGTGTATATTTATCGTCAAATCATCTGCTTTTATCTGAGAAGTTTTATGCGTTTGACCCTCTACTGTAGCTCTTCTTGCATGTACTTTAGAGTTTGGTCCTACGTTTCCTTTTATATCTATTTCACTAACTTCAACTTCCATACCGCTTCCGATAGCATCTTTTTGTGAATCATTCTCTTTTACGTTTAAGGAGACATCCGAATCCAAACCTGTAGAGATAGAACCTGTAGTTTTGAAACTAACTTCTCCTACATCCATATCCGATTTTACCATATATGTCTTTCCGTCTTGACTTATATAGCCGCTTGCTTTTGCACGATAAAGTATATTTTCTTTGCTATCTACTGCTTCTATCGTACTATCAAGAGTAAAATCGGGTGCATGACTAACCAAAGGCTCAGTAGGTTCTATAAATTCACCTCGGCAATTTCTACCAGGTTTTCCCTTTTTGGGTTTAATATACTCCATCAATATATCGCCGTCTAAAACACTATGAATAAAACCTCGCTTAGAGTAGTCTATCTTCTCATTTTCAGATATAAGGTTCTCTTTGTCATAGTGCACTATAAGTTCATCATTTATTGTGGGCGTAGGTTCATATGCCTCGGCTATAAGTATAATTTGATTTTTATCATATCTTATATTTCCATCTACTTTTGCTATTGCGGAGATTCTAGAGATAATATCAGGAACCATTTCATCAAAGATATTTACCAATATTCCGGCTCTGATTTTGCTTTTATTTAAGTAGTTTAAAAAATCTTCTTCAATTTTCGGACTAACAACTACCTCAGAACCTGCTTTTATGCTTAAATAAACTTTACATTTTGTTGAGTTTGCTCCGACTGCCGCATGAAAATTTTTAAATACATTATTATCATCTTTGGAGTATATCTCAACTTCATATATCTGTTTTAGCTGAAAATTTTTATTTAGTATAGCGGTAGCATCATCTAACTGATGAAGTTCATCAGGAGTTATCTCTTCCCAATCAGATTCAATATTGTCTTTATTGAGTCTTTTATATGTTTGTACTTCAAAAATATCAAAATCTAAACTGTTTGCATTCACGCCGTTCTTTTTTGCTAAATCCATTAACTCTTTAGCAACATTTTGCGTTTTAACTACTGTAGGACGAATTTTTTTTGCTGATTGTTCTGTATCATTGCTTGATCCAAATAATGCCATAATTTTCTATCCAAAATTAAATTTTTAAAAATTAAACTCTACATTTTAATCAAATATTTGTTAAACTTTCGTAAAAGTTATACCATTCCTCTAAAAGAAGCCCATGTTTAAAGCAATTTTTACCAATAGTTTCGGAATTTTATTCTCAAGAGTTTTAGGTTTTTTTAGAGATTTGTTAACGGCATCTGCTCTTGGTGCAAACATTTATAGCGACATTTTTTTTGTTGCTTTTAAGCTACCCAATCTCTTTCGCAGAATCTTTGCAGAGGGTGCATTTACTCAGGTTTTTATTCCTGCGTATGCACATTCAAAACATAAATCTGTTTTTTCGGCAAACATTTTTTTTATCTTTTTATCAATTATCATCATAATAACTCTGCTTGTCAACATCTTGCCGTCTCTTGCCGCACAAGCCATAGCAGTGGGCTTTGACGAGAAAACAATTGAGCTTGCTTCCCCGTTTATAGCCATAAATTTTTGGTATCTGCCTCTTATCTTCGCAGTTACGTTTCTAAGTACTATGCTTCAGTACAAACGTCATTTTGCCACTACGGCATTCTCAACCGCACTGCTAAATATATCGCTTATCGCAGCACTCTATCTATCATCCGACAAAAGCCAAAACGAGATAGTTTATTATCTTAGTTTTGGCGTAGTAATAGGCGGTATTTTGCAACTAATAGTACATGTACTTGCAATACATAGACTCGGTCTTTTAAAACCTTTGTACGGCGGTTTTAAATATTTAAGAGTTAAATCAGTTGTCATAAAACATGAAACTGCTAAGTTTAAAAAGCAGTTTTTTCCTGCTATCTGGGGAAATTCCACACCTCAGGTAAGCGCATTTTTAGATACGTTTTTAGCCTCTTTTTTAGCAACGGGCTCTATTAGTTATCTTTACTACGGCAACCGCATTTTTCAGCTGCCTCTTGCTATTTTTGCTATTGCAACTTCTATCGCTCTATTTCCTAGCATCGCAAGATATATGAAAAATCAAGATATAGACAAAGCCAGAGTGTATATGGAAAGAGCTTTTTGGTTTTTGACATTTTTACTAACGGCTAGCACCATAGGCGGTTATATGCTCGCACATGAGATTATATGGATTTTGTTTGAGAGAGGCTCATTTACCGCGCAAGACACCATAAACACGGCATCGGTTCTTAAAATGTACATGATAGGACTGCTGCCTCTTGGTCTTCAAAAACTCTTTTTACTTTGGCTCTACGCAAACGAGCAACAACTCCGCGCTGCGAAAATAGCAACATATTCTCTTACGTTTTACATAGTATCTGCTCTTGTTCTTATAACTCCGATGGGAGCCGCAGGTTTGGCACTAGCAGGAACTATAAGCGGATTTATAGGCTTTATCTTAACCGTAAAAGAGTTTGGAGTAAAAGAGTTTTTTAACATGTTGGTATCTAAAAAAACTATTTACCTTGTGGTTGGATCTATACTACTTACGGTTTTACTGGCTATTTTAAAGGATTTTATTATTCAATACATTTCATAAACTATTATATGTGATATAATAATGCACATACTTTATACACATAGGAAATGTAAATGACGGCACTGTATAATCTTCATGCAAAGAAAAAAGCGACAAATCTTAGTATAAATTCAGACCTGCTTAAAAAAGCAAAAGAGCTTCACATAAATATATCCAACTCTTTGGAAAAAACACTTATTGAGCTTATAAAAGAACAAGAGATGAAAAAATGGGAAGCCCAAAACAAAACTTCTATCAACAGTTACAACGAAAGAGTTGCAAAAAACGGCACTTTTAGCGATGAGATAAGAAGTTTTTAATGGCTCAATTCGATGTTTATGAGAACAAAAATAGTAGAACAAAAGAAGATATACCATACTTGCTAGATATTCAAAACAACATGTTAAAAGAGCTCTCGACAAGAGCGGTCGTGCCTTTGGTTTTAAATATGAAACCTGCAAAAATATTAAATCCAAAGTTTGAGATAAATGGCTTAAATCTTACTATGTCAACAGCAGAATTAGCGGGTGTATCTATGGATAATTTAGGTACATGTATATGCTCATTAGAAGATAAAAGAGATGAGATAATCTCTGCAATAGACTTTATGATAACCGGTTTTTAACAAGGAAATAATTTAATGACAATTTACGATTCAGTACAAAAAACAAAAAGAGAGTTCATCCCTCAAGACGACAACAAAGTATCGCTTTACGTATGCGGCCCGACCGTATATGACGATGCCCATCTAGGACATGCAAAAAGCGCTTTGGTCTTTGATCTTCTAACTCGTGTTTTAACGGCAAACGGCTATGATGTAACTTATGCCAGAAATATTACGGATATTGACGACAAAATCATAAAAAAAGCGCTAGAGCAAAACAAAACCATCAAAGAGATTACGGACTTTTATACGGATGCTTATCACGAAGAGATGTCGCAGCTTGGTATTTCACGTCCAAATATTGAGCCAAAAGCAACAGAGTCGCTTGAGGCAATGTTTGAGCTTACCAAAAAGCTTATTGCTTCTAAACACGCTTATTTGACCTCTGAAGGCGATGTATATTTTGACACTTCAAGCGATAGCGAATATCTCTCACTCTCAAAAAGAGTCCAAGATGAAGACGAGAGACAAAATAGAGTAGAGAGTTCGTCACACAAAAAAAACCCTGCCGATTTTGCTCTTTGGAAAAGCGTACATGACAAGAGCGTAACATTTGACTCTCCTTTTGGAGCCGGTCGTCCGGGATGGCATCTGGAGTGTTCAGCAATGATAGAAAAACATTTAGCCAAACCAAATATGAAATTTGCGGTGGACATTCACGGAGGCGGAGCCGACCTGCTCTTTCCTCATCATGAAAACGAAGCGGCACAAACTAGATGTGCTACAAACCATAACCTAGCAAACTACTGGATGCATAACGGTTTTGTAAACATAAACGGCGAGAAAATGAGCAAATCTTTGGGCAACAGCTTTTTCTTAAAAGACGCACTTAAAGAGTATGACGGAGAAGTGCTACGCTTTTACCTTCTAAGCACTCATTACAGAAGCAACTTTAACTTTAACACGCAAGATTTGGCGATATCAAAAAAACGTCTGGACAAAATTTACAGGCTCAAAAAACGTCTTTTTGGAATACAACTTGATTCAAAAGATACTGATCCTGCATGGAAAGCGATATTATTAGAAGCTTTAAATGATGATATGAATGTATCATTAGCCCTTGCACATATAGATGAAATGGTTTCTGATGCAAATAATACATTAGACCAACCTGGAAAACATCAACTTATAAAGAAAGAAACTGTCTCACATCTAGCTTACATTGAAGAAGTTTTAGGTTTTGGAGTTAAAAACCCGTTTGAGTATTTTCAATTCGGTATTGATAAAGAGACAAAAGCAAAGATTGACATGTTGATTGAAAAACGAAATGAAGCAAAAAAAACCAAAGACTTTGCAGCATCGGATAAAATTCGAGATGAGATTTTAACTTACGGTGTAAGCATTATGGACACTGCACAAGGCACTTTTTGGGAAAAGGTATAAATGACTATTTTAGATATACAGTCACATTTAGAAGAAAATTCAAAAAATCCAACAAACGAATTTAAGAGGCTGTTTCACGGTCGCGGCGGACTTTATGACGGTTGGAAGCATCTGAGTATCGACTCGATAGATGAGATTTTAAGCGTTGCTTTATACATGCAAGAGTCATCAGAAGATGAACTGCTTGACATGTTAAAAGAGTTTATAACTTCAAGCGGACATAAAACTATCGTAGTTCAAAGACGCTATATAAAAGGAAGTCCGAGCGAAGTTATAATCGGAGAGATTAAAGAGAATCTACATGTAGTCGAAAACGGCATGAAGATAAAACTTAATCTTCTCTCAAACCAAAACAGTCTCTATTTTCCGGATATGAAAAACGGCAGAGAGTTTGTTAGACAAAACTCAAAAGATAAAAATGTCTTAAACCTTTTTTCTTATACATGTGCTTTTAGCGTAGCCGCAAAACTAGGAGGCGCAGCGAGCGTTTCAAATATCGACATGAGCAAAAGCGCACTTAGCGTAGGGAGTGCAAATCATTATCTAAACGATATAAATCCAAAAGGTGTAAGTTTTCTACCTTACAACATTTTAAAATCGTTTTCGCGTATAAAGAAAAAAGGTCCGTACGATTTGATTATAATCGACCCGCCGACTTTTCAAAGAGGGAGTTTTGAAGCTACAAAAGATTATGAAAAAATTGTAAAAAAACTCCCTGAAATTGCATCAAACGAGTGCGTGATTTTGGCTTGTCTAAACTCGCCTGATTTGGATGCAAATTTTACGATTGAGCTATTTAAAGAGTTTGCGCCTGATTTTAGATTTGTAAAGAGGCTTGAAAACGTGCCTGAGTTTGCAAGCGCCGACGAAGAGAGAAGTCTAAAAAACTTGCTCTTTACTAACTGCTAGAGCTATTTTTTAGGTCTAAAAGCTTTTATAATATCTTCGTTTGTCTCCATATAAGGACCTTCTATAAGGTCTATACAATACGGAACGGCAGGAAATACCGCATCAAGACACTCTCTTATGGATTTTGGTTTTCCCGGTAGATTTATAATAAGAGATTTTCCTCTTATTCCGGCACTCTGACGAGATAAAATAGCAGTAGGTACATACTGAAGGCTTACTTGACGCATAAGTTCGCCAAAACCGGGCATCATCTTTTGGCAAACATTTTCCGTCGCTTCAGGAGTAACATCACGAAGTGCAGGACCTGTTCCGCCTGTTGTTACAACTAAACAACACCCTTCTTTGTCACAAAGCTCTATCATGGTCGCTTCTAAAACATCCTGTTCATCGGGAATACATCTGTAAACTATCTCAAACTCGCTTTTTAAGTACTCTCTCATAGTGTCTTGAATAGCAACTCCTGATATATCCTCATAAATACCCTTGCTTGCTCTGTCGCTTGCTGTTATTACGCCTATTTTTATTTCACCCATACTTTGTACTCCATCTAATTAAACTAATTTGTTAATAAAAAATGATTTGCATCTTTTATATATGTTACGGTAGCAACATGTAAAAAAAACTCTCTTGCTCCAAGAACGTCTATTATTTTATCTTCGCTGCCGAGGTAAACCTCTATCTTTACACCTTTTTGCGCAATGCTTTTTAACTCTTCAATATTCCATTTAAAATACAAAAGCTCTTCCAACTCTTCAACACTATTCTCATTATACTCAACTACTTTTTTTTCATACGGTAAAAAACATGCCGCAGAAAAATTTTTTAAATACGCCTCTTTATCTTTTTTATATCCCATAAGCTGTATTTTTTTAAACTTTTCATCTTTTGTCTGAAAAAAGGCAGGAGAAAAAAGCTGCAGAGTATCTACTCTTTTTCCAATCTCAAGCTGCTCTTTTACATGTAAGAATGCCTTTATCGCTCCGTAACTAAAACCGCAGACAGAGTACTGTGAAGAGTTTATGTACTCTTTAAAATAGTGCTCTTCATCCTTTAGAGCAAACCCGCTATAAAACTTCATTTAACTGCTTTTTTACATCCGCTTTTGTTATGCTTTCTCGCTCGTTTAAAACGCTCTCTACATACTTCATAACATCTTGCAATGACTCTAAAAGATTTCTTGTCTCATCATAGAGTTTTTTCATCATAATCTCTTTTTCATGCTCGCTTGAAATCAAAGATGAACCCATACCGTACTCTTGAATCATCTTATCTACTATCTCTTTTGCTTCATCCAAATCATTTTTTGCACTGCTTGCATGTTCGTTGTACTTAATATTACAAGCAACTATACCGGCAAGAAGCATTTTTATTCTTGACTCTAGTTCATGCTTGATAAGAGGCTCATCTGTTGATGGAGTAAGTTTTTCATTTGAGAGAAGCAGTTTTTCAAAAGGAAGGTCAAAGTAAGTTGCACAGATTACCTTTGCCGCCTGATACGTCACACGATAACGTTTTTGCTCTTCACTTAGCATCTGCAGTTTTTTCTTGCCAAACATTACTTTGTCTTTTACCTGATGAAAATGTTCAATCGTTACTTGAAAATCATGTTGTCTTATAGCAAGAAGTGAAGCTTCATTGACAAGAGCGGCAAGTGATGCGCCGTTAAATCCGACCGTCATATTTGCTACCGAGTCAACATTTAGTTCATGCGGAACTTTGTCTAAATATTTCGATAAAATCGATGCTCTCTCTTTTTTTGTAGGAAGCTCGACAAATATTCTTCTATCAAAGCGTCCTGCGCGAAGAAGTGCGGAATCCAAAACATCAATTTTGTTAGTAGCGGCAATAACAATTACCCCGCTTGAGTTTTCAAACCCGTCCATCTCAGTTAAAAGCTGATTTAGAGTTGCCTCTCTCTCATCATTTCTCTGACCGTCTCTCTTTTTTCCGACTGCATCTATCTCGTCAATAAAAATAATAGAAGGCGAGTTGTTTTTAGCGGCAACAAAAAGCTCATGAACTCTTTTTGCTCCCATACCTACATATATCTGAACAAAAGAGGCTCCGCTTTGATAGTAAAACGGTACGCCTGCGGCATTTGCAACCGCTTTTGCTATCATAGTCTTTCCTACGCCAGGAGGTCCTACGAGCAAAACACCACGCGGCATTCTTGCTCCAAAACTCTTATAACGTTTTGGTTTTTTCATAAAATCAATAATCTCTTCAAGCTCTATTTTAACATCGCTGATTCCACCGATATCGCTAAACGTAACATCACTTTTTATGGACTCAATAGGTTGTGTATTTTCTAATGAGGAGCTATATTTATTACTACTTACGTTCTCTCTTTGCAACAGCTTTCTTTTTTTAAACCAGATAAATGCAAACAGAGCAAAACCTAACAATAGAAGTAAAAGGAGGAAGTAAACAACTATCTCAAAGCCGCCTTTAGTTACCACTTTATAATTAGCAAGCATTGAGGGATTAAGTTGAGATGATGCAATTTTATATATATTTTTATCGGTCTTTAGATAGACATACTCTTTTGAGACTATTACACTTTTAACGCTACGGTTTTCTAAAATTTTAGTTGCTTCTTTAAGGGTAATAGAGTCTGAATTATCTCTAAGAATAGCAAATAAAACTAAGACAATTACTAAAAAAGCAGATGCAAAAAGGGCAACTTTATTTGACTTAGACCCTACCATAGTTAGACTCCTTTTTAACCTCATAATCCTCTAAATTAACCCAATTTCCTATTAAATCCTCATCCGAGTCAATCAAAATCTTGTTAAAGTGCTGATCATATCCGACAAACAAGCCCTCTTTTTCGCTCTCAACCAAAATATCGAGATTGCCTTTAAAAGCATTTCTAAACTCAAAGTTTTTCGCCTCAACAATTGATTCAAGCTCATGCAGTCTCTCTTTTGCAACCGAACCGTTTACTTCCGGCTTCATTGTAGCCGATGGCGTATTGTCACGTTTTGAGTATGTAAAGGCGTGCAGATGAGTCAGAGGCAAGTCTCTTACATTTTTCATAGCTTCATCCCATAAAGCTTGAGTCTCTCCCGGATGTCCGGTTATAAAATCGGTTCCAATCGCAAAGCCTTTAGTTGCCAAAAGCTCAAAAAGTTCTCTGTCTTGTTTGTAAACATTTCTTCTGTTCATAAACTTTAACATCTGAGGCGAAGTGTGTTGAAGAGCTATATGAAGGTGTTTCTCAAGCCATGGCTCACCTAATATCTCTTTAAACTCATCAGTTATCTGAATAGGCTCTACGCTTCCTAGTCTTATGCGTCTTACACCCCTGATTTGAGAAATTTTTTTCATAAGTGAGGCGATTGAACTATCCGTTTTTTGACCATAACTTCCGACATTAGTTCCGGTTAATATAAACTCTCCAAAACCGTTTCGTGCAAGTTTTTCAATCTGTTCTAGTATCTTACTCTCATCCATACTTCTTGCATCACCGCGCACATGCGGTATGATGCAGTATGAACAGCGAAAACTGCACCCCTCTTGAATCTTTATAAATGCTCTGCTCTTACCTACAAAATCATCCACAACCGCTTCGTCTATATAGTTCAAATCTCCCGGTTCGTAAAAAGGTTCTTCTTTATTTAGCAGTTCATCAATTTTTAGTTTTTCGCTCTGCCCGAAAACGCCTGCAACTCTGCCTTGTTCTAGTAGTTTTTCACCTTTTGTATGAGCGCCGCAGCCTGTTAAAAATATTTTAGCTCCGCCACTGTTTTCTACATGTGAAATATATGAACGTACATGTGAATCTGCTCCGTTTGTAACTGTGCATGAATTAATAACTACAACATCTGCTTCACTCTCAATTTCGGTTACTTCGTACTCTTGCATTGCGCTCATCATAACCTGAGAATCATAAAGATTTGTTCTACAGCCAAAAGTTTTAAAATATACTTTTTTCATAATTTAGACAACTTCTTTATTAGTCGCAAACGGCGGTTTTCTTTTAGCAGACTCTTCCATGTGAAGCATTTGGGTAGGGTATGCAATGGTAATATCGTCTTCTGCCAAAAAAGCATCCACAATCTCTGTTGATATAACGCTTCTTAAGGTAAGAGTACCGTAAGCATTTGTCAAATACCAAGCATCGATAGTAATACCGTTTGGCTCTATAAATGAAAAAATTCTAGGCTCTACATTCGTATTTTTCAGACTGTAATTATTTCTTAGTTTATTCAACTGCTTTCTTGTAATATCCGTATAACCTTTTGAGAATTTTTTAGTTATCTCCTTAGCTATGTGCATAGCTTTTTTATGATTTGAGTCAAATGTAATAGTTATATAAACACCGTCCCAAACAGTCTTTAGAGAACTATGCGTATAGTTTGCAATCATTCTTGTAAAAACATAATTATTCGGTACAAAAATAATTCTTCCGGCCCTTCTGTTTGTCATAACGGCGGTAAGCGTAATATCTTCTAATATTGTCATTCTAAGCAGTGAGATATCCATAACATCGCCTACATACTGCATACCGTCCATATCGACACGAATTCTGTCTCCTACATGTATGCTGCCGCCAAAAACAATTACAAGCCATCCGAGGATACTCATAAACCAGTCTTTCATCGCAATTGCAATACCTGCAGATGCAAATCCCAAGATAGTAACGAGATAACTTACATTTTCTATATAACTAAAAAATAAAATTAAAATAATGAGTGTAAAATTAATAAATGTGATTATTTTATTTGCCATGTAAAAACGTTCATTATCTGTTATATATTTTTTGATAATTAATTTAAGCAAAAAGAAAATAACAAAAACGACCAAGACAATAACACCTATTTTAGCCAGTTTGAGTATTTGAGCTTCTACATCTTTGTTTATATTTATTCTAATTATGTCTAATCTTTTTTGATAAACATCTATCGTAACGTTCATTGTATCTAGCGCAGATTCAAATCTCTCTAACTGTTTGATTTTTAAATTTGCCTGCTCTTTATAGAAAGCATCTTCATTAATACTCTCTATCTCTTTGTAAATGCGTACCTCTTCTCTTAAAAGAGCAATAAGCTGATCTAACTCCTCTTTCTTTAATGAATAGTCATTAAAGCCTTTATCAAGCACTTTAATCAAAGAGATACCTGCAAATATATCAAATGGGTTTTTTATAGGCGCTATTTCATCAATATTTGGAGGAGTCAAAAGGTTTGAAAACGGAGAACTGTCTTTTTTCTTTAATTTTTCAATCTGCGATGTTAAAATCTTCTCTCTTGAAGATAACGCATTTAGTTCATCCATCTCGGTAAGATTTTTGGCTCTTTTTTTCTGTAGATAATCCATTCTCTCTTTTATTTTTTCAAGGCTCTCTCTTACATCCAAAGATGTCAAATATGAAGCATAATTTTTCATCCATACGCTATCTTTTTTTGTAATTTTTGATTCAATCTCTTTAAGTTCAAGATTATATTTTGCAATTTGCTCTTTTTTCGCACTCTCTTGTGCAAGTTTTACGCGCTGAATCTCTTGTTCATCTACTTTTGAGACATTTTTTGCGTTATCCGAAAATAGCAAAGAGGTTGTTACAAAAAAGTAAAAAATTATTTTTTTCATATATCTCTTCCAAATTTGTTTAATGTACACAGAACTGTTTCTATATCTATTTTATCGGTAATAGTAACATCTCCGATACCAAGGGGAAGAATAAAAGTAATAGAAGAGTCTGAGCTTTTTTTATCCAAGAAAAATGTATCATAAAATCTTTTAACATCTTTTATCTCATAAGTTGTAGGAAGGTTATATTTTTCTAATAGATTTTTGACTCTTAGTGCCTCTTTTTGGCTCATAAAGTTCATTTTAACTGCCATCTCGTTTGCCATAACCATCCCGATAGCTACTGCTTCTCCATGTAAAAACTCTTTATATTCAGTCTCATTTTCAATAACATGTCCAAAAGTATGCCCATAGTTAAGAGCTGCTCTTATACCATGCTCTTTTTCATCCTGAGTTACGACTTCTGCTTTAGTTTGAACTGCTTGTTTTATAGCTTCTTGCAAAATTTCAGGGTTTTTCAAGTCAGCTCTTTCTAAAAACTCAAAAAAATCTTTGTTAAAAGTTACAGCCATTTTAACTATCTCTGCAATTCCTGCACCAAACTCTCTTTGCGGAAGAGTAGTTAAAAAATGCGGATCTATATAAACGGCGCGGGGCTGATGAAATGCACCTACCAAATTTTTACCGTATTTGTTGTTCATCCCCGTCTTGCCGCCGACACTTGCATCGACCTGAGATAAAAGCGTAGTGGGAACTTGTATAAAATCAATTCCTCTTTGATAGATACTAGCAGCATATCCGCTCATATCGCCGATAACACCTCCGCCAAAAGCTATTAACATTGATTTACGGTTAAAACGGTGCTCAAAAAGAGAGTCTAAAATAGTATCTATGCTCTCTTGATTTTTATACTCTTCACCGTCTTTTAGAGTTATTACATGTAACTCTTTTGCACTGATTTTTGTAAGAAAATACTCCAAATGAAGTTTTGAAACGGTTGAATTTGTAACAACTGCTACTTTTGTATCAAAATGGAGTTTTGGTAGCGTATCTATAGTTATATCGTATGAGTTATCGACGATTTTTTTAAGAGGAATATGTACCTGCATTATTTGTCCAAAATTTAATTAAATAAGAGGATATATAATACTTAAAAAATAATAAAGAATCGCTAAATTAGCGACTCTAAATCTGCACTGGTATAAAAACTTGATGATAATTGCTAAGCTTGTGATAAAGTCTTTCGCTATCTGCCGATAAAATAGAGTAAATCTTTCTGCTTGTCAACTTTTTCGTAAATGGTAAAATCTGAATAAAATCCTCTTTTTGTTTTAATTTTTTTATAGGATTTTCACTCTTTTTTATAACTTTAATATTTTTTGAAAAAATAGTAGAGAGATTATAGTAATGCTCAATAACCTGTTCTTTTGCCTCTTGATGTTCGTTAGTATAGTTATAAAGTTCTATATTAAGACTCATCTGTTCAGATATGTCAAATATCGTAGATGATATCTTCTCTAAATCACGATTATCACTTAAAATAATGGAAGCATCTTTTACGCTAGAGAGCTCTTTTTGCGCTATTTTAAGAACAGGTACATGCGCTTCATATAAGCTGTTTCTCATCTCATAATCTTCAAACAGCTCGTTTGATACAATAATCAAACCTACATGATAAGCTTTTATATCATTAAAAAAGCTCCCTTTTAAATTGACGCTATCATAATTTATATCTATAATAATATCTTCATCTCTATACTCTTTAATCTTCCAGATAACATCTATATTGCTCGGATTTACAACCCTTATTATTAAAATATGCTTTAGCCTGTTTTGAACAAACATTGCTCTTTGTATTAACTCTTCAACGGTATCTAAATTTAGTAGATTCATATCCAGATAAAGATAGATATTTGAACCAAAAGGCTCCGGAAACTGCCCAAGTTCTCTCTTAATTGCCTTATAAACAGATTTTAAAACGGCAGGGTCTCCTACTAAGACTAAAAGGTCGTTTGGCTGAATCATTCTGCGGCGGTTTGGCATAATTAGTTTTCTGTTTCTATATATTGCAACTATACGCCACTCTTTTTGCTCTATAACGCCTATATGTTTATAAACAAAAGAGCTTCCAAAGGGAACTAAAACTTCCATTATTTCGCCCTCGCCTATTCCGACATTTTGGGCAATGACCGGAACATTTGGCAGATAATCAATGAGTCTTGAAGATAAAATTTCGTTAGAGTTGATTAAAACAACGTTTGGGTCTTCATTTTTCATATTCCACTTATTTAAAACTATAGTTCGCAGCTGCTTTTTAATGGTTCTAATGTTTTTAATGGTGTTTTCGACATCCATTTGATTATCCATGACAATTATTGCCTGAGCAAACTCCATCTTTAACAGATTTGCCAGTTTATAGAGGCTTGTCGGGTCAAACTCATAAAATTTAAAGCGTGAAAGATTTACGTTTTTATATTTTTTTGCTTTTGTCTGAACTATATAGTATATATTTTCACTTGTGTAGGTATCCATGACCCTGTGTATAAAGTGATGAGCGATTTCACCGTCGCTTATAATTAATATTTTTTTCATTTACACTCTTTTAAATGTTTTTTTGAAACTTGCGAAATCTTAATCCACATCTCTTTTTTAGCGCTTTTCCACTTTTTATCTACAAAATAGCCGCCTATTTGAATCCAGTTAGACGTTTTTTTGTTTGAGGTAAATGAGGTATTTTTCTCCCATTTATCAATTCTTTTGCCATCAATCGCATCATATATAACACTCTCTTCTTTTAAGTAAAAGGCTGTTGCTTTAAATTTTATAACACTGTTTTTTTCTAAGTTCTCTTTTTGAAACTCTTTTTTCATCATCAGTTTTGGAAATTGATTTTTAGCCATATTTTCTTTGAGTTTTAAAAGTTCATCTTGTTTTTTTACTATTTTTTCTAATTTTTCAATCTTTTTGTTTAATTCTTGATTTATTTTTTGATTCTCTTGAGTTTTACCTAATAACAACTCAGTCTTACACTCTTTATAGTTATTTCTTAGTTGAGTAATTTCAAGAATTACTGCTTCTATCCTCTGTATCTCATCAGAGTGCAAAAATGACAAAATAACTAAAGTTAAAAATACAATTCTCATAAGTGATTCCTTTTTTTAGTTAGTTTTACACCCATCTCAGCGTGATGTGTATATGGAAATTGATCAAACAAAGCCATCTCTTTTACTACATGTGTTTTGCATAAAATAGTTAAATCTCTAGCCAACGTCTCTGGGTTGCATGATATATATATAATATTTTCATACCTTGAAGCAAAGTTACATGTAGTTTCATCCATTCCGCTTCTTGGGGGATCTACAAATATAGTATCTATAGTATATGATTTTATATCAATACCTTTCATTCTGTTAAACTCTCTAACTCCATCAAGTGCTTGAATAAACTCTTCAACACCCATTCTAACAAACTCAACATTTTCTACGTCATTTAAGCACATATTTACTTTAGCCGCATTAATGGATGATTTTGATATCTCGGTAGCTAGTATTTTATTGTATTTTTTTGCAAAAGGTATAGTGAAATTTCCTGCACCGCAGTAAAGTTCAAGCAAATCTTTATCAGTACCTGACAAACCACTTAAAGACCACTCTATCATCTGCTCGTTTACTATAGAGTTTGGCTGTGTGAAACTGTTTTCTATATAGTTAAATTTAAATATTTGCGAGTTGATATTTAAAATTTCCGTAACATAGTCTTGCCCAATTACTACTTTTTGTTTTCTGCTTCGCCCTATAATATAGATACCGAGTTCGGAGGCAATTTTAGTTGCGATATCTCTCCATAAGCTATCCAGAGGTTTATGATAAAGCAGCGAAACAACTATTTCACCGCTGTTTGAGCTTAAAAAATCAGCACCGAATAGTTTAAAACCTATATTGTTCTCTTTTATAGCCATTAAGAGTTTCGGCATCAAATCAAATATAGGTTTACTTACCTGTGGGCATTCATCTATTAAAACTACGCCATTTTTATCTATGTGGTTCATAGCATAATGAAGTTCATCTTCGATATGCCAAATCTTAAACTCGCTTCTTGAGCGATAATTGCTCTGCAATGACTTAAAAACTGATATTTCATCGCTAAAAAAAGGACTAAATCTCTCTTTATTAACCTCTAATTTTAAAAAGAGTTGATGTTCATAACCATTCTCGTAAACTATACATGCACCGCACTCTCCAAAATATTTACAATTCATAATTTCTACTTTATACTCTATTTTATTGAAGCTATTAGATTGCCGATTAATAAATTCCAACCGTCAATAAGTACAAAAATAAGTATCTTAAAGGGCAGCGCTATCATAATTGGCGGGAGCATCATCATACCCATAGACATAAGAATAGATGCAACAACCATATCTATTATTAAAAATGGCAAAAAGAGCAAAAAACCTATCTCGAATGCAGTTTTTAGCTCACTTATAACAAAAGCAGGAATAATTATGGATAACGGCACATCTGCAACACTTGTAGGATTTTGCATTTTTCTGATTCTAAAAAAAAGAGCTAAATCTTTCTCTCTAGTATTTCTAATCATAAAATTTTTAAAAGGCAATGCAGTTTTATCAAATGCCTCTTCATATCCTATCTTCTCTTCTATATATGGCTTTATACCATCCTCATAGGCTTTTATCCCAACTGGCTCCATTACAAAAAATGTTAAAATCATGCCTAGCATTACAAGAAGTTGCGTAGGAGGAACCTGCTGCGTTCCAAGAGCCTGTCTTAAAAAACCAAATACAATAACAAATCTTGTAAAAGTAGTCATTACAAGAACCATACTCGGTGCTAAAAAAAGAAGTGTTAAAAGAACTAATACATTTAATGAACTGACAAGCTGTCCAGGAGTATTAGGTGCTGAGAGCTCGAAATTCATCGTAGGAATAGCAACACTCTCGGCTCCCAAAATTGAGAATGCACCCAATCCTAAAATTAGCAAAAAGAACTTCAACATTACTTCTGTGCTGCCTTGTCTAAAACTGTCTGCTTGACTTTTGATTTATCTTCAGGTTTTGCCCCGAAAAAGTGCAACTCTACTCTGCGGTTTTTTTCTCTTCCTACTTCAGTAACATTAGTTGCTTTTGGAGAAAACTCGGCAAATCCTGCTGCATTGATACGTTTTGGATCTACACCGTCAAGAAGCAACTCTTGTAAGACTGATATAGCTCTAGCTGATGAGAGTTCCCAGTTATCTTTAAACGGACTGTTTGAACCGGGTCCTTGATTGTCGGTATGCCCATGTACGCTTACTCTTGTCTCATTTGGAAGTTCTCCAACAATAAGAGCTATTCTTTTTAAAAACAGCAGCGCATCCTCATTTTGAATTACTGCACTTCCTGACTTAAAAAGAAGTGAAGCAGGAAGTTCTATAACAAAGCCATCTTGAGCTTCTTCGAGAGATACTACAGACTCTTGCCCTTTTCCCATCATCTCATTTGCTTCCATTATTGCCGCAGCAACTCTGTTTACCTGTTCAGAAGTCTCGTCAGTTACTTCTATAGGAGTTGATTCTTGGATACGCTGTTTTGAAACTTCGGTTTTTACACCGCCTTCTAAAACACTCATTGCACCGGATAGTGAACCGATTGCTTCGGATACTTTTTTAGCATCCATACTAGACATTGAGAGAAGTAAAACGAAAAAGCATAAAAGAAGAGACATCAAATCCCCGAATGCCGCCAACCATTCAGGCATACATGTAGGACAATCAGGACACTTATTTTTAGCCATTAGTTAAATTGACTCACACGCTCTGAAGGCGCTAAAAAACTTAAAAGTTTCGCTTCTAATGCTCTTGGTGCATCTCCTGATTGAATAGACATTATCCCTGCTAAAATCATCTCTTTAACAAGCGTCTCTTCATCGTTTCTAATACCTAATATATTTGCTATTGGATTTCCGACAACGTTTCCGATAATAGCGCCGTACATGGTAGTAAGTAACGCAACCGCCATTGATGGACCAATTGCAGACGGGTCAGCCATATTTAAAAGCATCGCAACCAGACCGATAAGAGTTCCAACCATACCCATAGCTCCTGCAAGTCCTGCCCACTGACTAAATATAGAACCATTAACTTTGTGTCTGGTACTTGTCTGTTCCATCTCAATCTCTAAGAGATCTCTTATACTATCCGGTTCATTACCGTCAATAGCCATAGAGAGCCCCTTTTTTAAAAATTCGTTCGGTTCGCTGTTTACTTCACCCTCTAACGCCAAAATCCCGTCTTTTCTGGCTTTTGTGGCAAATTGCACAAGTTTTTTAATAAGTTCTGCCTTATCCTCTTCTGGTGGCTTAATCGCTATCATAAAAATTTTTACAAAAGATTTCATCTGTGCAGGTTTAAACGATATCATCAACGCACCGATACTACCGCCGATAACAATCAAAACAGACGGTATATCGATATATGCACCGACACCGACACCCATTGCCATAGCGCCAAGTAAAAGCGCTATGATTAAAACCATACCAATAACCGTACCTAAATCCATTTAAATACCTTATGCCAAAATATTGGGCTTATAATACCACAAAAAATATTAGCCTCAACAATTAAAAAGAATTTTTCGCTTATTTTATTTCAAATATAAGAGCTAAAGGATATAATCCCACAATTTATTTAAAGAGCAATTATGAACAAAAATATGATAAGTATAGTAATTTTAGCTGCAGGAAAAGGGAGCCGTATGAACTCTTCCAAAGCAAAGGTTTTACACACTATAAGCGGCAAACCTATGCTTTATCACATCATAAAAGCAGCTCGTAAAATCAGTGATGACGTAACTGTTGTCGTAGCACATCAAAAAGAGGTTGTAGAGACTCTTATGCACTCTTATTTTAATGATATAAACTTTGTAGTTCAAGATACCGAGAACTTTCCTGGAACCGGCGGAGCTATGAAAAATGTCAGCACTAAAAATGAAAAAATATTGGTTTTAAACGGTGATATGCCACTAGTTACTCCTCACTCTTTGGAAGTTTTTTTACAAAACGATAATGATATTATGATGTCTATATTTAATTTGCAAAATCCTAACGGTTATGGTCGGGTTATAATAAAAAACAAACAAGTTAAAAGAATAGTTGAACAAAAAGATGCTTCAGCCTCAGAACTACTAGTAACAACCGTAAATGCAGGTATTTACGCTTTCTCAAAAGATGTTTTGGATAAATATATTCCTCTTTTGAATAATGAAAACGCTCAAAAAGAGTATTATCTAACAGACATAATATCTATGGCAAAAGCCGACGGTTTAAATATCATTCCACTTTTAGTAGATGAAGAGTATTTTAAAGGGGTAAACTCCAAAAAAGACCTATCATCTGCAGAAGAAATTATGCAAGAAAGAATAAAAACTAGATGGATGGAATCAGGCGTAACAATGCAACTTCCATCTACCATTTACATAGATGAAGGAGTGGTTTTTGAGGGCGAATGCACCGTTGAAAACGGATGCCGCATAACCGGAAATACTCTCATAAAAGAGTCACACATAAAAGCACACAGCGTTATAGAAGATAGCATTGTTAAAAACTCTGACGTTGGACCATTAGCACATCTTCGCCCTGCTTCACATATTGAGGATTCACATGTAGGAAACTTTGTAGAAGTTAAAAAATCAACTTTAAAAGGCGTAAAAGCCGGTCATTTAAGCTATATTGGCGATGCAACCGTCGATGAGGGAACAAACATAGGTGCAGGTGTTATTACATGTAACTATGACGGAATTAACAAACATAAAACGGTTATCGGCAAAAATGTTTTTATAGGAAGCGACTCTCAGCTTATTGCTCCCGTAACACTTGAAGATAATGTTATGATAGCTGCCGGAACAACTGTAAGAAGCGGGAAAATAAACAGCGGAGAACTCGCGCTTAGCAGTGCAAAACTAAGAGTTATAAAAGATTTTTACTATAAGTTTTTCTCTAATAAATAGATACATATCTTCTACCAACCATATTACTTGATAATAAATATCAAAATCATAGAACTTTAAGCTTCACTCCGTTATTATTATGATAACTATTATCATAATAAGGATTTACATGTCAGATATAGCTATTACAAGTGAAATAAACAAGCTAATAAGAGAGTCAGGGTTTACAAAAAACCAGAAGATGCTTTGTCCAATAACAAGAATATTTAAAATGCGATATCCGCATGTTGATAGTTCTAAAGTCTGTATTATTGCAGGCAAAGTTTTAAAATAGAGAATTGGCTTATGAGTATCCTAATAATCGGTGGAGATAAAATCAGCTCCATAGAGTCAATATTAAAAGCTCTAGGAGCTTCATCAATAGTTCATTGGAACGCAAGAAAAAAAGCAAGTACATGTAAAAAAATCATACCTATAAATATAGAGTGTGTAGTGATGCTTACCTCTTTTTTAAATCATAATGCTATGAAACACTTTAGAAGTGAAGCCAAAAAACGAGACTTACCCGTAGTTTGTTCCAAACACAACAGTAGCTGCTTTTATGATGAATATATAAAAGTAATGGGAGCTTCTAACTGCGTAGATTGCGATAAATACAGTAGTTGCAAAATAGATAAAGGATAAAAAATGGCGCTACAAATTATAAATGAAATAAATAAATCCGTCACTTTTAGGTTTGACGATGCAAAAAACAGAGTTATAAATATAAAAACAAACAGAGACGTTGAAGTAGATGAATTTTTGGATATCCAGTATATACTTGACTGCAATAAAATCAGGTATAGTTTTGAGAAAAATTTTGAAATACAGATATTGAATTGAGAAAGAATGTGCAAATTAACTATACCAAATAAAAATCTTATAGATTTACAAAACATAAAAGATATTTTAGTACAAAAAAACTTGCGCACGAAGTATCAACCGATAGTCTCTTTAGCTGATAAGAGCATATTGGCTTATGAAGCACTTGCCAGATTTTATATTGATGGCAAATCAATACCGCCTGACATTATATTTGATGTTTGTCATAAAGATTTATCTCTGTTTTACGAACTTGAAATGAATGTAAAAAAACATCAATTTCAAAATAGACCAAAAAAGAAAAAACTTTTTATAAATTTTGACCCTCATATTTTGCACTATAAACAAAGAACAAAAGAGATTTTTACTCTTATGTCAAAGCAGAGCGATTTTGTTATAGAACTTGTTGAGAATTCTCATGAGAGCATCAATATAGAAAAATTAATAGAAGTGTTTAGTAAATTAAAATATCAATTTGCAGTAGATGATTTTTTTAAAGAAAACAGCATTATTTCGCTCTATCTGCTTAACTTAAGGAGTGTCACTATTTAAAACTTGACAAAGATATTTTAAAGCAAATCAAAATAGACAGTGCATTTACGGAAGTGGTAAGAGGGATTTGCAATTATGCACATAAACTAGGAAAAGAGGTCATACTAGAGGGCATAGAAACCGAGGATGATTTATACTTAGCTAAAGAGTGCAGAGTCGATTTTGTTCAGGGTTTTTTATTTAAAGAGCAGTTTATTTTGGCATAAATAATCATGTATTTTTCTCAAATAAAATTTATGACGGATTTAGCTCTCACTTAGAGCAGCTAAATCCTAAGAATTTCTTATCTTTCTAAGCTCATAAAGAGCACCGCTTATCATAACCGCAAATAACATCATGAGCGTAAAATAGATTGAGTAATCATTCTCTTTTTTTAGCACTTCTTGTTTTTGAAGCTTTTGTCCTTTTTTCTGCTCTTTTGCCTCTTCTTGCAGTTTTGCCTGAGCATTTGCAATAGTTGTTTTTGCAAAAGCAAGACCGAAACCGCCTACTTTATCGCTCTGTAGAAGCTCCTTGAATTTTTCGTTATAGCTTTTGATATTATATTTTTTCTCAAGCTCCTTGTACCTCTCTTTTAGCTCTTTGATTGTGGCTTCGTCGGTTTGCCAATACCCAAGTCTTGCGGCTTCAAGCATTCTCTCCATGATTTGCGCAAGATTGTCGGGGTTGGAGTTTTCAAACCACTCTTTAAGATTCATATCATACTTATCTTTTACATAAACTTCAAAAAACTCTTGCCACTGATCGTCTCTTACAACATCCGGATCTACGACTTGCCAGCCCCAAAAGTTATTTACTACGTCAAGCACGTTTTGTGTACCGCTGTAACCTTCTGCTTTCATCTCTTTTATCCAGTTTGGATGAAAATATCTGCTTCGCAACTCTTGTGCCATAAACTCCGCACTTGATTGCATCTTTGCGTTGTTTATATCTCTTAGATTAGATATATATGTCTTTGGATTTTTCTTATCTATGCTTCTTATAGCCAAAGACAATGCGCCGAAGTAACCGTAAGGATCATCGCTTGTTAACATTCCGTAAAGATTTGAACTTCGTGAAAAGATAACCGCGTCCGTTTTACTCAGATTTTTGGCATAGAGATCAACTCCCTCAATCTGCTTATTCCATGAGCCTTCATCGCTTCCAAAATAGTATCCCCGCTCTTTGAGATAATCTTTTGCTATCTGTTCATCCGCATCTTGCGTAAAGTTCTCTGTTTTTTCTATCTTGTTTACACCGCTGCCGTAGTAGCCTGTTTTATTGGAAAACACTCTAATTGTTGAGAGCGTTTGCGCATCTTCTTTACTTAAATTTTGGTCAACAAGAGTCTGCTTTAACGCCTCTGAATTTATATAAACAAAATTGTTCTCCTCTTTTAACTTAGCAACTTTTTCTACTGCTTTTGCAAGCAGTTTCATAGCTTGAGGAAAAGTATCACGGTAAAGTCCGGTTGCCGATATAACGGTATCGACCCGCGGTCTTTTAAGTTCACTATACGGGATGATTTCAACATCAACTATATCTCCTTTGTTTGCAGATTTTGCATGGGCTATCATCTTTTTTGGTTTTTTAGAAAATCTATTGGGCAGCAAATCAAGAACAAATTCAACTCTTGGAAGCGTTATCATAGAAGCTATCCACTCCGCCATAAAAGTAGGAAAATAGCTCTTGAGAAAAGGCAACGCCATATCTTGAATAAATTTATCGCTAAAACCCTGTTCATTCCAAATGGGTTTAACTCCCATAGCATAAAGAATCTGAGCCTCAACGACGCCATGATGACGCATAGTCTCAAGCGACCAAAGGTTAAAAGTCAGCTTTTTTGGATATTCGCCGTTCTCTTTATAGTGGTTCTCTATAAACTCTTTCATGAGTTTTGAACCTGTCTCATAAGCCGCTTTTGTCGGCACTTTATTTGGGTCAAATCCGTACATGTTTCTTCCCGTAGGCAAACATTGGGGATTTCTTATGGGATCGCCTCCCGTGCTTGTCTTGATATACTCGCCCTCTAATGCTCTGAGAAGATTTATAATCTCCTCTTGATTTTTAAAAGAATTTACATACTCTTTTGCTTTTTGGATATATGGTTTAAACTCCGCCTCGGCTTCATCTATATTTGCACCATCTATTGCATATTTTTTAATGAGCGTATATGAGTTGGATTTGTTAAAATCTTTATACTCTTTAGCACTATATTTCTCTCCATCCGCTTTTTTCATAAACTCCTTGCCCACCATCTGCATAACGGTAGTTATAAGATGCTCCTCTTTTGGGTATGTGCCGAAAGTGTGCATTCCAAGAGGCTGTGCAGAAGCAGAAGTTCCTAAAATATAATCTTCTATCTTACTTAGAAAATCAACAAAATCACTCTCTATTTTTTCAAGCGTAAATCCAATATCCTTATGAATATTTGTAACTGTTGCTTCATGTATAATACTTTTTTTAAGGTTTTGTTTTACAGCTCCCTCATCTACTGTTTTATATTGAGTAATCAGTTCCATAATTTTTGAGAGTTCATTATATGTTCCGCTTATAGCAAACGGCGGTGTCTGATGTGATATAAGTGTTGCTCTGCCCCGTCTTTTTACTTGAAGAGCTTCTGCGACATTGTTTGTGATGTAGGGATAAAAAATAGGAACATCTCCTAAAACGATAAAAGGGTCATCATAAACACTAAGCCCTCTCTCTTTTCCCGGCATCCACTCCTGTGTTCCATGTGTTCCAAAATGAATAATTGCATCGGCATTGAAATTTTCTCTGACATAAAGGTATGTTGCAAGATAGCTGTGATTTACCGCTATTTTTGTGTTATGCCAAAGTGAACCTTCACTGTTTTTGGAAGTTTTTTGCTTGTCTCCGCGACGAGGCTGCGGAAGAAGCAGAACATTATCTAGCTCTATAGCCGGAACTAAAAAATATTTTTTACCGTTTTGTTCTACTATCATAGCACTTTGTGAAGGCTCGCCCCACTCCAAAATCATTTCTTTTGATACTTCACCCGGAATTGTTTTTAAAAACGCCTCATACTTTTCAAGCGGATACAAAAGAGCACTTTTTTCTTTAAGCATCTCATCTTCATGTCCTTGTTCGTAGTAGGCTTTAAGTGTTTTAATAGCCTCTTTTTCAAACCACTCTTGCGATTTTTGTTCGGTTTTATAGCCCTTTTTAACAAAAGAGGCAAAAAGATTTTCCAAACTTTGCGGAATATTCATAAACGAAGCACCCATATTACTAATTCCGTGAGGGTAGTTGTAAAACATTACCGCAATTTTTTTCTCGCTGTTTTTTGCTCTTTTGAGTTTTGACATGTTAAGTGCTTTATTTGCTAAAGATTTCAGCTGCGGCACTATAGGTTCTAATGTTTTGGTTGTTTGATTCTGTGCGGCGGTTATCATAGAATCGGTATAGCCGATAGTCTCAGGTATAATGTAGCTCATGGGAATCATAGCAGTCGTAGTGCCGCTATTTGACTTCTCCCACTCTGCTTGTGTTCCTTCAAAGTTTAAAGCATGGAGTATCGGGATATTTAACTTCTCATATTTTGGTTTCAGGCTCTCATGGTCTATTATCATGATTTGAAAATTGATAAGTATATCAGCTACCGTTTTGCCCTCAAGCGTTAAAAATTTTTCGCCTATAAAGTCATCTCCGTCAACTTGCGTAAAGTATGGGATTGTAATAGCTCCTTTTTTTTCAAGATACTCTATAGCCCATTTTATATGCGCGAGAGAATTTGAAGAGATGGCGTTTCTATGCATACCTAGAGCGATTACGGGTCTCTTAGCCTCATTTTTTAAAATATCTACTCCCAAAAAAGTTTGATACTCTTGTAATGTGTTAAACACTATATTTGGGTTTTTCGGATGGTAAATTCCCTCTTCCGGTATTACCGAGACAGCTTCTATAACATCATTGTTTCTTTTTAAAATATGCGTATTGATATATTTTGCAAAATTGGTAAAGTTTTTTTCCCCGCCGTTATGCCAATAATCATTAAGCATCTTGTTTTGTTCAAGTGTAATACCGTTTCGATAAGGAGTTTCATCTAATATAGATATTGGCAAAACGATTGTACCTTTTTGAACCTGCTCTATTGCATCCGAAAATTGCGACAAAAGCGCTCTAATGCTTCCTGCACCGGCTAAAGAATCAAACATAACGATTTTGTATTGATTTATTTTTGAGATATATTCATCTTTTTTTAACGCTGTTTCAAATAAAAAATCAACACTAAGATTCTCTTTTTTAGCAACTTCTATAAAAGCATGTACTTTAGCTTCTTGGGGCAGCGCACCCATATTTGTACTTATAACAAGCATATCTTTTTTTTCTGCCGTATTTGCAAAGAGCCAACATACAAAAAGTAGTAAGAGTGCTATTTTTTTCATTAAAATTTTCCTTTGTTATTCAGGTACATAGACCATATTGCCGTCTTTTAGCTTGTATGTTATACCCGCTTTTATACCGTCACCGTTCGCTATATTTCCTTCTGATTTGTATGTAATCATCTCTTTGCCTTTTTTGACTATAACTTCCATATTTTTTTTGCCTGCATTTTTAACTACCGTTACATCGTCGTTGCTAAAGGGATTGAGCGGATTTTGCGCTATGGAGATAAGAAGTGCTGCGATAATTACCAAAAAAACATCGATTAGATTTACCGTTGACAATATAGGGTTTAGGCTCTCATCATCACTTAGTAGTTTCATCTTCAAACCTTTGCATATACTCTCTTATCTCACCTGCATACCATCTTTTTCTCACGGCAGTTATCCAGTATGTTATAGAGGCACTTATGAGTGAAAATATAACCGCACTAAAAGCAACTATAAGATTTTCGCTAACTCCTGCTATATTTCCATCGGAGAGTGCCTTAAATGCCGGTCCCATAGGTATCATAGTCGCAACAAGACCTAACATTGGGGCTATACGAGTAGCGATTGATATTGTTTCTAGTTTTGAAAAAGCAAACAGCTCTAAATCATCACTGTTTGTTATATTCTCATATTCAGCATAATTTAGGACTATATAGCCTTTCTCTTTGTTAAAAGTATGTTTTTTCCTAACATACGACTGCATCGCAAACACTCCGATTTGAAAAATGGAGTAGAAAAAAAGAGCCAGTATGATAATGAGTACCGGCAACAAGAAAATATTTGAGACTTCGTACATTAACGATTCTATAAGACCACTCATACACGCTCCTTAAAATTTATAATTAAGACGGCTATAAACCAATCTTCTTTTTAATGCAAAATCATAGTCATCATCCAACTCTTTATCGGTAAGATTTTCAACTCCCGCATAAAGCGTTAGATTTTTCAATATCTCTTTTGAAAACTGCAACCCAACCGTTGCATAGGCACCTATATCTTTATTACCGTTGTACTGTTTGCCTATATAATTGACTCTTAAAGTACTTTTAATGTCATAAGGCAGCTGTGTAGTCAATTTTAGATTAACTTTATGAGATGGTCTAAGCAACAACTCCTCACCTGTTGACTCATCTTTTGTATGGAGGTAACTATAACCGACGTAGATGTCTAAGTTTGACAAAAGCCTCTCTTTTTCATACTCAACTTCTAACCCATAAATAGTGGCTTCATTGACATTTGAATACAATTTTTCTTGATATGTTATTGGTCCGCTTACCGTAGTGCCATTATCTTTATATGTTATCAAATCGCTTACTTTCGTATAAAAAGCAGTTGTTTTAAAAGAGGTCGTATCTTTTGCATACTCATATCCTAACTCATAGCTATCTGAGACTTCGGGTTTTAAACCGCTGTTTCCATGAAATCTATAAAAGAGCATTGGAGGTGTTGTCGTAATCGGATACGAGAGAACATAAGCATCTGAGTTTTGAGTTAAAGATGGAGCATTAAATCCGTGTCCATAGCCGCCTTTAAGTCTGTTTGCTTCGTCAAGTTTATAAACAAGATATGCTTTTGGACTAAATTCTCCGCCAAATTTCTCATGTTTATCATATCTAGCACCAAGTGTTAAGAGTGTTTTATCCATCACTTCTATTTCGTCTTGCAAATATAGCGATGTATAATCTATCTTATCTTTAAAATTTTTTGCAGGAGTATTATCATACGCTTTGTGATACTTTTCCGTCCTTCTCTCAGCTCCGACAACTATGTAGTTTTTTGCAAATGCACTTACGGCAAACTCGGCATTGGCAACCTCATCATCCATTTTATGTTGATATAAAAGACTTGCATCATCACTATGAGCATCAAGAGATGATACATAATATTTTAAGTTTATCTTTATATCATTAAACCTTTTTTCATAACCTATGGCATTGTGAGATTTATCGATATCATAATACTCATCATATTTAATGTTATCCCTTATCTCGTTACCAAACATGGATGAAATGGATATCTGCTGCGTATCGTCGATGTCATACCAAAGATTTAATGCACCGTTTTTACTATCTCTGCCTTCCATCTTTGCCAGTATAGCGTTTGGGGTATCTCTTGTAGGTTCTATATCTATTATCTGCCCTGAGAATATAGCAGATAATTTATCGGTTATTTTGCCGCCAATGCTTATGGAGTACTCTTGTTCATCTCCTCCATCTGCACTACTTATGCCGTATTTTGCACTAAACTCACCCGATAATTCATTTTGCGGTTTTTTTGTTATGATATTTATGACTCCGCCGATTGCCGATGAGCCATAAAGCGAACTCATAGGACCTTTTACAACTTCTATCTTCTCTATTGCATTTAAAGGTATCCAGTTATATGCAAAATCGCTCATTCCTATAAGTGCATCACTTGCACTTATTCTGCGTCCGTCTATTAGTATCAAGGAGTGTTTAGAATCCATTCCTCTTAGGTTTATAGATGATCTGCCGTATTGTGAACCTGAATTTACGCCTGTACTTATTCCTGCATACTCTTGCAGTACTTCTGCTATATTGTTTGCATTCATCTGCTTTATCTCTTCTTGCGAGATAATTGTATAACTTCCTGCCGTATCTATAGCCGCAGAGGGAGATTTTGCAGTAATGACAATACTCTCCAGTTTCTCTGAAGCGCCAAGTTGGCTAAGAAGCAACATGCTTGTAATAATACTGATTGGTAGTTTTTTCATAGTAATCCTTCGTAAGATTTATTATCTTGCTGGCTACTATCTGTTGTGGATTTTGCTGGCTAACTGTTTTTTTAATATATATTTTTTATATTATTTGCAAACGAATCCGTTCGCACCAAGTGTCAATACGATTGTTAGTTTCATCACTTTGGTTATCATCATCTAGTGCCAAACCAATGAAATTCTCTCCATCTTGCGCTTTTGAGGAGTCATGATAATATCCTGCGATAGACCATCCGCCTATAGTTTTTGCACCTTGTGATACAACAACTTCATAAAGTATGCCCATAGCGCTTAAAAACTCATCCGGATACTCTTCTTGATCGCCCAAGCCAAAAAATGCAACGGTTTTGTTGCTAAAATCAACCTTTTTAAACTCTTCAAAAACATCTTCCCAATCATCTTGAAGATCTCCGTCACCCCAAGTAGATGTACCGATAATCAACTTTTCATACTCTGACATTTTTTCTAAAGAAACATCAGCAATATTGTAAATATCCACACTCTCTTTACCGCCTAAATTTTCTAAAATTCGCTCAGCGGCTCTTTGGGTATTTCCCGTACTGCTCCCATAAAAAATCGCGACCTTTGCCATTTATATTCTCCTAAAAAAGCTAAAGCACACACAAAGTGTGCTTTTTTATTGTTATTTTTGTCTTAGTAGAGCCTCTATCTCTCTATCTATCATGTAAAGACCTCTTCCTTCCATGCCTATTATTTCAAATTTATCTAAGATATCTTTAAAAAGTTTCTCTTCCTCGTGTTGTTCACTCACATACCATTGCAAAAAGTTAAATGTCGCATAATCTTTTTCGCTAAGTGAAATATCAACCAAATCCAGAATTGATTTTGAAACCAAAAGCTCGTGATTGTAAGTTTTTTCAAATACATCTTTTAGGTCTTTAAAACCACCGTCAGGTTTTGCTATAGCATCTATTTGTGCAATCGCACCTGTAAAACGGTTTTTGAAATGATAGTATTTTGTATTTAAAATGAAAGTCCAACCTTTAAAACGGGTCGGATACTTTCATTCTATGTGCAAAATTAAACACCGTTTAAATGGTATTTAATAGTTAGTTATAAAGACTTCTTGAACGCTTTTCTTAACCCCGGACACATTCGCACCAAGTGTATAATCAATCTCTTTGGTCTTTGTGATAGTGAACTCCTTATATAGCTCTCTAACCAGCCGACAATCATTATATGATACAAGGAACTTTCCTTTTGCTTTTGCCAGTGCGCTTGCAAGTTTCTCATGCTCTGCATGACCAAAGCCTCCAGTGTTCTTATAATATGACTCAGTGTCAACATAAGGCGGGTCACAATAAAAGAAAGCGTCATCGCTGTCATAGGTTCGGATTAGCTCTTCAAAGCTCATATTCTCAATAGTAACCATCTTGAGACGAGAGCTCCACACCTGAAAGCTTTTATAAATGTTTTTAGGCTTTCTACTCTTGGCAGACATAGCAAAGTTATCTCCTTTTGAGCCAAAGCTTTGAGTCAACTGGTAGAAATAATAAGCCGCTCTCTCTATCTTATTGCGTGGGCGATAAAAGCCTTTTTTGATGCCGTCGAATATAGCACGGCTTATAAGCATGTTATTGAGATAGAACGAGAGTGTTTGAGGCTGAGTTTGTATCATTCAATGCAGATTGATAAGGTCTCCATTGATGTCATTGACGACCTCTGCTTGCTTTGTTCCGGTAGGCTTTGGTTTTGCATAAAGAACATTTAATGCGCCTCCAAAGACTTCAACATATAGCCTATGATCCGGCATTGCCGCAACGATGTCTTTTGCAAGTTTCGACTTACCGCCGACCCAACCGAAAGGTGCCTTGAGCTGTTTATTTGTAGTGTTCATGTGTACTCCTCATTGATAAAGATTAACGGCGCAAATGCCGATATAGTCAAAGCAGCCATGAGGAGTTGAGGGTGTGGCTGCTTCTCGCTTAGTTAGTTTTCAAATTCTACGGATGTTTCCCAGCCACTTGACGAAAATGTGTGGCTCACGCTTTTTATGCTGTAAGTTTCATCGTCTTCACCTCCTAATGTATTTGATAGAGTCAACTTGCCTCCGGCATATATCTCAACGCCAGCACATGAGAATGAGCCTGATTTTATGCCTTGATTTGCTTTTTGAAGCTTCGCCTCTGCTTTTATCTTTGCGTCTGCTTTATCCTTGAAGCTTCCCTCGAGGACTAATTGAGGAGCACCTGAACCGACAACAACTTCCTTTTTTACATTGTCTTTTGTGTCGTGCCAAACAGCTTTGCAAGAGTAGTACAAAAGCTTATTTGAGTGCTTTATGGTAAGACCTGAGACTTTGTTTGCGTCAATAAAGAACTCAGGGAGCGCATCATTCTTTTTGCCGTCTTTTTGTTTCTTCAGAAAGACCAGGACATTATTTTTTATGCTAAAAATCGCATTAAGCTCTCCAGCGAGTCGCTTTAAAAAATGCAAGTCGCTTTCATTGTTTTGAGCCTGATGAGAGATGAAGACATCATCATAGTCACTATTAAGCGTAAGACCGTTGTGAGATGCTATTTGCTCGCACAAAGCCTTAACACTCATCTTCTCAAAACTTCGACTCTTCTTTTGCTTTATAGAGTCACCAAAGTCCGCACCAGTTGCAGTTATTTTGAGTATATGGTTGTCAGTTCGCTCGCTGGTTTGCACCTTAAAGAGACCGCAATAAAAAACACCGCTTTCTTTGTAGCCAAGCCAAAGCTTGAGCTCATCTTGATACTTTGGACGCTGGAAGTCTCCATAAACATTGATTGTCAGCTCATCACTAACATTGCCGTCCTCATCTTTAAATTGTAAATCAATAAGGTTCTTGGCGATATGACCGGTAACATCGGTACCGTTTGCCTGAATGGCGAAAATTGGTGTCAATTCCATAGTGATTTAAGCTCTTTTACTTTGATTTGATTTTCTATTGTCGGTAGATAGACAATATCTCCAGCGTCAAGTATTGTCTTGCCGTATATATGTTTATTAACATCCATAACCGACTTAAAAACATCAAGCGTCTTGTAATTGTCATAAATGATTTTGTCTAATCTATCGCCATCATTTGCTATATATCTAAGCATCGTAATACCTTGCCAGTGAGATTGATACATCACGCTTGACAGCCTTGCCGTCTCGCACAAAGTCTCTACTTGTAACCTGAATAGACTGCACCAATACATTTCCGATTACCTTGCCGTATCCAAGCACCATAAAAAGAGGCTTTTTCTCTTTTGCGGTCTGTATGAACTCATCAAGCACGCTTTGCTTTTGCATAATCAAAGAAGCCTTGAGCTCTATCGTTTCCGAATATTCATTGACAGACTGAAAAGCCGGTAGCGTTGCAAGACGATCAATCTTTTTCCAACCAAACTCAAGTGAGTATGAAAGTTCATCAAGCTGATGCTTCGTGAGCTCCAACTGATACTCTCCTATCATTGCGTAAAACATCAAATCACCTCGTCTTCAAAACTTCTATTTTTTGCACTGTCTTTAATCCTTGAAAGAGCAACTCTAACCTGGTCTTCAAGATTGCTTTTTAACTGCCCGGCTTCGACCACTTTACCGTCAGTAGCTTTGACGATGATGTCTCCGGTGAAAGTAACATCGATTTTATACTGCTGTGGAGACTTTGACTCTTTAGCTGTTTGTGTAGCCGGTGCAATGTGAGTCTTAGGCATTACGGTACTTGCTGGCATACTTTGAGGCGCAGCAACGAGAGAGCCTCCGATCATAACAGCAGCCGCAGTTTTTTTGGCAGCAGATGAACCGCCTCCAGCACTTACCTCGGTGTTGTTTACTGGTTTTATGCTTTGTTTCCTTGACTCAGATAATGCGATTGGTTTTGGTTGAGGTGCCTGATACCCCTTATCCGATACCGCAATCGGCTTAATGACTGGAGCTACTGTCTTGCTCTCGGTGACCTTGACATCTTTTTTAAATACCTCACTACCTATGTTTTGAGTATTATTTGTCAGCTTGACGGTTTTCTTTGTGTCTTTGTCATCCCCAAAGCCCAAGAAGCTTTTGACACTTCCCCACATCTCTCCGACTTTTTCAAATGTCTTGACAAATCCAGCAACAAGCCCTTGCCATAGATTGATAAAATAAGTCTTTATCCCTTCCCAGCTCTGCATGACGATACCAATTGGATTAAAGCCAAGGACTCCAGTGATTGCCGTCCAAGCCTGACCAAATACGGATAAAACAGAGTTCCAAACCCAAACAAAAAAGCCTCTGATTGGTTCCCAGTGCATAGCAATTAAACCAATAGGGCTAAAAGATAAAGCCATTTTTATCCCGTCTTTAGCTGCACCAAATATCGATAAAACACTATTCCAAACGCTTGAGAAAAAACCTTTAATTGGCTCCCAGTAAGTATAAATAGCGTAAGCGGCTCCAGCTATTGCGAGAACTGCCAAGCCGATCCAAGCAATGCCACTGCCAACAAATCTCAAAGCGGCACCAAACTTTAATGATGCACCACTTCCCACAGTTGCAGCCGTATTGTAAGCCCATTGCATAGCTGTTAAAACTCCAGTTTTTGCAGATGTCAGCATCTTTGTGAGACTCAATCTGTTAAAGGCTAGTCTGAGACCATTTACGACCGGTATTTGAGCAAGCAATGAGCCCCTCAAAACAATTGTTGCCATTTGGAAAAGTGTTTTTGTTATCGTAGCAATTTTAATGACTGCGACAAGTCCAAAAAATCCCATTGCAACACCGCCGATAACAGAGCTAAGAACGGGAAATGTATTGATAAAACCATCAACGCCGTTTACCATCACGCCGATACCGCTTGCAAGTAAAGTCGCTGCCGGCATGAATATTTTTCCTATGCTCGCTCCGAGATTTCCAATTTGCTGACCAAGCAGCTCAAACCCCTTGCCTCTTTGCATTGCATCAGCCATTTGCTTGGTTATGCTAGTGCCTTTTTCCATCTCATCATTAATCTGTTTTTGGCTCGCTGTCAAATCTTTTGTTTTATCAATAAGAGCGGTCACGATCTTAACTGCTTCATCACTTCCGAAAGCTTCTTTGAGCTTGTCCATGTTTTCAACTTTTTCCAAGTCTCCAAACTTATCCTTTAAACTCTCAAGAATTTGAGACATAGGAAGCATCTTGCCTTGAGAGTCTGTCATTTGGACTCCGAGCTTCTCTTGAGCTTTTCCAACATTCATCAAGAACGCACGATAACTGGTTGCGGCTTCAGATGCAGAGTTAAACGCACCTTTGGCATTTCCTATAATTGAAAGCTGCTCAGATAAACTAACGCCGAATTTTGTTGCGACTGCACCAAGAGTTGATAAGCCTGTGCTTAAGTCAACACCATCCGTTCTAAATGCCATAACCGAGGTAGAGATTGCTGCACTGAATTTCTCACCAAAATCAAAGTCACTTTTAAACTGGTCTCTATAAATTCCATATCCAAGCGCAAAAAGCTTTGTCATTTCAGATGTTGAAGCTTTTGTCGCAGTAGCTGTCATCGCTGCTAAACTCGTAAACTTAGCAACACCCTCATCAGATAAAGAGGCTATACCGGATTTAATGTCGTAGCTTGCTTTGATAAAATCGCTTGTAGTTGTACCGGCAAACTGATTACTAAATTCTCGACCGGCTTTTGTGATTTTTTGGATACCGGCTTCGTTAATGCCAAGAGATGATATTTCGCCTTGAGCTTGCTCGACTTGCATTTGAGCCATAATGGGAGCCCTGATAACCATTGCAGTTCCAAGCACTCCCAAAATAGCGTTTTTCTGAGCCAAAAGCTCTTCTTTTTTGGTCTCAAATTTCAGATGAATAATTGCATCTTTTTTGAGCTTTAGAAGCTCAGCATTAACTTTTCTAAGTTCAATTTTTGAAGACTCAGTGTCCATTTTACGAAGCTCAACCCTTTGAGAGTTGAGTCCGTTTATCTTTTCTTTAAGTCCACCTATGCTATTAATTGCGGTACCAATTGAGGATTTAAAAGATGATGAAACAGCTGCTCCAATTACGATACCAAGTCCCATTGCTTTCAATGACATCTCTTATCCTTTCTATTTTATTAACTATTGCGGTGAACTACTACTGGAGAACGCTACCGGATTACAATTTACCTTTTGCAATCAGCTTCAGCATTTTCTTTTTCGTTCCACTCTTTTATAAAATCATTGCTTCTTTTAAACACTCTGTAAACAGCTGATAAAACACTTTTTTCAACCGTTTAAACACCGTTTAAAGCGAGGGTTTATTTAACCCTCAGCTCTTCTTATCATCTCATCTTGAGCCATTTTATTAAGAACCACAAAGTCCGAAACAAACATCTCGAGAGAGTCGCAATACCCTTGATTAAACATATTGCCCAAAGAAGCTATGCCGATGAGCATGTCGCTCCACGGCACGCCAATTAAGCCAAAAAATCATGCAACTCTTTTTGTAGCTTCTTGTAATCTTGGACACTTAAGTCATCAATCTCATCGACACTCATACCGGTAAGATTTGCAATCAAATGTACCTCTTTATCCTCTTCGCTTGCATGATGTGCAACTGCACGCATATCTCGCACTTTTGGCTCTCTAACCGTTACTTCTTTTCCGTTAATAGTAATTTTTTTCACTGTTTACTCCTTATAAAATGTTTTCTCGAAGCTCTTGCCACACATCTTTGCCGTCAATCTCACACACATAAGCGTCAAGGTCAATAAGCAGTTGAGTCGTGCCGTCCTCCTCAAGCTTATAGAATGAGCAAGCCAGCTCCATACTAGCCGCCGTCTCTTTGCCGTATTCAACCTTTGGAGACTCAAACTTCTTAATTTCTCCTCTGAAGGTTGCTACATGAGAGAAGTTTCCTTTTTTACCGGTGACATTCCATTTAACATAAATGCTTGTCTCTTCCGTCCCATGTTTGCCTAAGCTCTCGTAAAGAACCTTATTGTATTCGCCGAACTTTAGCTTTGTTGTCAACGCCTTGAGCATCAAAGTGTTAATGTCTCTTTTATAAACGCCGCCGTTCCCTTCAAATGTCTCGAACTCAATTGCCGGAAGCTCAACCTCTGAGGTTGTGCCGACAAAGCCCATTCCCTCAACATAAACTACCGCCCCGTTGATTGTTTGTGATTTTCTTACATCAGCCATGATCTACTCCTTTTATGAAATTTGTTTGATGAGAACATCAGCGTATTTGTCAACATAGCTGAAGTTGACCTCAAGACGCTTGACGATAGGCATGTTTTGCATCTCAGCAACCATGTAAAACTTACCGGCTGTAATGTTCGCCCTGGTATTCTTGTTTGGATCCCAGTACACATTGAAGCCGAGCAATACTTGAGAGCCTTTAAGAGCCAAGAGCATTTGCTCAACGGAGTCTTTTGCACTTTTTAAAATGTCAGCTCGACGGTCAATTGCCCAAAACAACCCCTCAAGAGCAGCCTCACATACACGGTCGAATACACGCACTCTTGTAAGGTCTTGCCAAATCGGGTCAATATCAGTCGTCTCGCCGCCCCATGCTCTGAAGCCTTGATAACGAATAAGCGTTGTTACCGCTTTGGTTCTCAAGCGATCAGCTTCACACTCTTGCCCTGGAGTAAACTCAACATCACGCTTTGTTCCACTGATGCCGTTTACAACTCTATTGGAGAAGCTGTCAGCCCATCCATACTCAACCTCGCTGTCAGTTCGTGCGATCATACCCGCTATCCTTGCAGACATAGGCTCATAAGCTGCTGCACTTGCAACCGTATCCCAAACCTTGACATAAGGGTCACAAATCAAAAGGCGTTTTGTGCCGTAATTTGCAATCTTAGTGTTTGCGTCAGCCTCATCGTCTGCATTTAGATCGATGATACCAGTTGCAAGAAGTCCATCTGCAACCGCTTTGAGTTCAGCATTAACATCAAGGTCATGTGAGAAATATGGAGCGATTAGTAAGTTTGGTTTAACTCCAAATCTTGCAGACGATTTTCTCAAAGCTCCGATTGCAGTGATGATGTCACTTTTAATCTCAGGCTCAGCGTAAAACTCCTCCGGCTCTCCAGCTGCTTTTTGTAGCGCAGTGATTTGAACGATTGAGAGAACAACCGGACAATTTACATTTTGATCCACAATACCGTCAAGCGCATTTCGCACGGTTCCGAGGTTCTCACTGAATACCTCAAGAGCTTCGTCAGGACTTCCGTAATACAAAAGACCGCTGTTTTCTGTAAGCTCTGCAATGATTGCAGCATCAGCCGTATTGTTTATGTCAAGTAACGCTGTCGCAGCGATACCGATTGGAGTGGAGCTTGCGATTTTAATTGGTCTCGCAGCGTTGACCGTTGTGATGGTATTTACACCGTAATTTGATGCCATGTTATCTCCTTTGAAGTAGTTTATAGAGTCTATTTGGGCTTATTCTCCCTGGATTAAACTCACCTAATTTGACGCAACCGGCGATTTGAAGTATTCGGCTTGATAGCTCTGAGCAAAACCACTTTGACTCATTATCCCTGACCGCCACAACAAAGCCTGAAACACCGAACCAGTCATAAGACTTACCAAGCTGTGTCTCGGCAAATACCCGGGCAGTTGACTCGTCCAAGCCTGAAACATCAATATAATCCCATGCTTCAGTGTTGATCGTATGCTCTTTGGCTCTAACTGTCGCTTCTCTTGGAGATGATGAAATCATCACTCCATCCGAGAAAACAATCTCAGTGTGAGAGTATCCGAGCTTCCAGCCACCGTTAAACTTTTCTTTAAAATCACTCGTCCACCAAGCAATCACTTTGTCAAGAGCGGTTGCATTTTGCTGAGTGACTTTGTAAAAAGCTACTTTCATTCGTATTTCTCCCAAACGGTTTTCATTTTATTGATTGCCGCTTCTTGAGCCTTAGCAAGGCTTTCAATTTGAATGTCGTGGAACTCGTTATCTTTGCCTTTCCAAACAACGGTCGTCTTGTAAACAGCCGCATAAGCTTCAGCTGCTGTCATACCTCCGGCAACGGCTTGATTGAACTTCCAATTTGCCAGCGTAAGGATACGGTCAACCCTATCCATTGCGGTCTCATCAGCATCGTACTCAATAGAGTTCACGACAACGGTTGCGATTGTAAGCTCAGACGCACGCTGTTTTTTCATAAACTGCCACTCGAGCATCCACTGCTCGCTTTGTGATTTTCCAAGCGTAAAAGCAGCAACATCGATGTCAGTCATTTCGACAACCTGAGCATCGAGCCACTCCAAGATTTCTTCATCCGTACCATCAACCGAGCAAACCTTGCCCTCTGCTGTCGGGTAGATTTTGATTTTGTCATTTGGCAAGTTGTGATAAACCAAGCTCAGTGTTGCATCGCTTGTCTTTTCATCAACAAAACTAAAATATCTCATGTCAGACTCCTTTGAATTTTTGTGGGTAACTTTTGAACCATGTCGCACTCCTCCAAGATTCTTTTGTAATAGGGAATTGTTTGCGTGTTTTTCGCATGACCAAGCATGCTCGCAATAGACTCCACTTTTTGTTTTTTGCACGCTCTTCTAAATTTGTGCATCGCATACTTTCTGACAAGCCTATGAGATTGCCAAGTGCGATACCCTACGAAGTTAATGCCCCGTTTGATTTTGGCTCTTGTTGCTTTTGATAGCTCAAGACCAAGCTCACTTTTTAGAAAATCCGTAATCCGGGACAGATACTCTTTTGACTGCTCAAGCGTCAAACCAACCAGGACAAAATCATCAACATATCTGACATAATTTTTAACCTTGAGTTCTCTCTTCACAAAATGGTCGAGAGGGTTAAGGTAAATCAAGCCATAAAGCTGAGACAGCAAGTTTCCAATAGGCACGCCCTTGTCAGAGTCATATTTGGTAAATTGCATCAGCAGATCAATGACCGCCTTGTCTTTGATTTTTCTCTCAAGCATGCCTTTTAAAGCTGCTCTGTCAAACGAGTAAAAATACTTTCTAATGTCCAGCTGGAGAAAGTAGCTCTCCGGGTCAGAGTCTCTCATCACCGTTTGCAAATACTCACTCGCACTTTGACATCCGTGATGTTTTCTGCATCCATGTGATTGTGTGATAAAACCCTTTTCAAAGATAGGATAAACCACTCTATACAAAGCATGCTGCACAACAATATCTCTAAACGCCGGAGCAAATATCTCTCTCTTTTTTGGTTCATAAACTATAAATTTGTTGTACGGTTTCGGCTCATAAGTGCCTTGTCTTAACTCAAGGATTAAGTCGCCCATCTCTTTTCCAAAGTTGAGCTCAAACTGGTAAACGGTCTTTTTGTTTCGCTTATTGTTCTTTGAGTCTCGAAAGGCATTAAACATATTCTCACTGCTTATGACCTCTTCGTATAAATTTCCATAACGCTTCAAATGTAATCCCTTTAGAGCTTCGGCTGTGCCTACCACAATCGAGGTCTTAGTATATTTCGCTAAAAAGCCAGACACCATATCCCTGTCGATCCACTTTTTGAAATACGAGGATTTGCAGTCACGCCCGCCAACATTGTTGTTCGAGTTCGAGCGAACATTATTCAAATTCCGAGTCCGCACGCCGGACAGACCGGAATTGTTCCAATTGCCGCCGACAATCGGACACAAACATAATCGTATGGTGCCTGATGGTGTTACCATTGATTTTCTTCTTTGACCTTTTTAATCCATCCTCCAATCATGCGCCCGAGCTCATCAGCCATTCTTGAAAGAACGGCAAAACGCTTTTCGCTCATGGTCGTTGGATTTTTCTCATCCGTCTTCCCGTCTTTGAACTCAAAGTAACCGAGATGATAAGCCAACAAAATCTTTGCCTTAAGCTGCTCAAATTGAACATCCATATTTGACAAAGAGGTCTTTTTGTAATATCTCTTTTGACCCTCAACCATCAAGTCAAAGACATTGTAAGCGTCTTGCCTGATTGACTGACACAAAGCATATTTCTCATGCCTTGGAAAGTGATTGAGATAGAGATTTAACTGCTTGAGAAAATCAATGTATTTTCTGACAAATGCAGTCTCCGCATCAACTGTCATAACTCTCCTTTATTTAGGATTCGCAGGGTTCTCACCCTGCTACAGAAGGCACCAAACAGGCACGGCCGCCAACATCGGTGGACGAGCTCGAGCGAACATCAACCAAATTCCGAGCCCGCACGCCGGACAGACCGGAACTGTACCAACCGCCGCCGACAAACGGACACATTTCGTTCACCTGGTATCGCCAAAAACCATCGCCGCCAAATCTATCCGTACCGCTTGCACTGACTGCACTATCATTGAGAGGCAAGCCAAGATTATCAAGACGATAAGCGTTGTTAGTTCGGACGGTCTCACCGCTGAAAAATTGATTTGTTCCATTGCCGAAAGCGACTTGAGTGTTGCTCAATGTCAGAGGCATAGTCAGTGCATCATAATTGGTCGTTGTGTAGGCTACCGCCGCAGTGAGGTTCTTGACATCAATGCTCTCTTTGAGCACCAAATGAGCTCCAGCGGCACTTGTAATGTAACCGGCTGCAACCTCATGCATATTTCCGTTTAGGTCAACTACACCGCACTTTTGACCGTTGTGAGCAATTTTTGCAAACACCGTATCTGTTACGCCTCCCGTCAGACCACATGTACTGTATGGCGAAGTCGTATAAACAACATTCGCATCATTGACATCCTTGAGAGCATTGTTGTTACACCCTTTCGGCTGATAAGGTGCAATGTCAGCCCATGCACACGGAGCAAAGTTATTGTTGCGATAGCACGCTTGATAATGAGCATCGGCAAGGTTTGCCAGCATCGTATAAGTAAAAATGGTCGTGAGCGAGTAGTTAGCTCCTCTCGTTTTAACTGCTGCATACATACCCTCATAAGTAGCCGCTGGAGCTTGAGAGTTTGCAGTCAGTGTTGTAATAGGATTGTGAGCTGCTGCCGTACTGACTGGATCAAGGTTTCGCTTAGAAACCATCACCGTTCCCTCTTTACCACCAAGGTACTTATCAACGAAAATACCGGCAACCTCTACACCGTTATTGACAAAACATCTCGGCAAGCCGTACCCAGCTTGAGCAGAGCCGCTGATGTCAACTTGCAAGCCGTTGTAAGGTGCAGCCGTGTTGAGCGAAAGTTTCACATAGTGCTTAGGAATATAAACCATCACCGAGCCTGAAGCATCAGTATAGTTTCCAAAGTTTGCGTGTGCCGGGTCATTGTATCCGGTCATCGGAGTCAAGCCAAAAGAAGTGACAAGCGTATCAGGTGCAACACCGACACCAAATCCAACTCCTCCAGGTACCCCAATGCTTGAGAGCTTGAGTTGAGCCGTTACGGTGATACCTGAGCTATAAGAGCCATAATTGTCTTTTGCACGAACCCTGAAGGTTACAGTCTCATCCGTTGTCACGCTTCCGACCGTAAACACATGAGCAGAGCCAGCGGCAACCTCAAAAGTTGCAACACTCAAATGTGCGCTTGAGATTTGATCCACAATGTAATGCGTTACGGTGCCGTCTGCATCAGTAGCACCCGCAAAGGTGTGATTGTATGTTTGGTTATTGTAAAGCGTCGCCGGAAATGTATTTGTCGGATTTGTCGGCAGTTGGTTCGGCTGAATAGTCGTGCCATTGCTCCCAGTCCACATGTTCGCACCTGGTGTATTATCTGAGCAAACAAAAAGCTCAGCTGTAGTGATATTGAGCCATTTTGCATTCAAGACAGTAGGATTGACATTAATGCCAGGATTTGCAGCATCCTCATAATCAAAGCCTGATGGAGCTTGAAGATTTACCCATTGACCCCAAGTGCCGTCGTTTTGTTTGAAACGCACAGATGTACCGTCCCACTCATGCTCAAGACCGACACCATTTGCCAACTCTTGCAGTTCAGACATAAGCTCATAATGCAAAGCGTTCAATCCTTGCACTGCCGCACCTGATTGACTTCCGATTGCAGCGAAAGCTCCGTCGTATTTATTGAAAACCTCTCTTGCTTTATTTAGCAACTCTTCAATTGCTAAATTCAACTCCTCAGTTGTTAACATCGATTACTCCTTTATCAATTAGTTTATTTGTCAAATCAAAATAGTTCGTTGCGTTTGCTACGACTGGTCTTAAAACATTTTGTTTATGGTTCAAGAGCTCAGCCGGTGTCACATACTCACTATTTTTAAAGACAATCACGCCAGGACTGCCCTTTACCGCCACCTTGACGACAAATGTGCCGCCGACACCTGAGATAAGCACTATCTTTGGAGTCGGTGTGATACTTACTAGCTGATTGTCAGTCGAGACAAGACCTACCGCAAAAGTATATTTTTGCAAGTCCTCCTCGAGTGGCAAAAGCAGCTCAAAAGTAAGCACGCCCTCATCATCAAAATATGCAGTCTCAACAACACCGTGATAAAAAACATATCCCTGAATGTCGGTATAAGTCACGACCTCGGTGTCGGTTAAGATTGCGTCAAGCGTTGCGTTCGTGTAATTAGTTGCACCAATGAGAACGAACTTAGTGACCTGATTTCTCAACTCAGTGTTTAATATGCCGATACCCTGATTGGTTGGTACGGCGGTTAGATTCGCCATGTAATTCCTCCTATTGCGTTAAATTCAAACCCCATGCTCTTTTGGAGCAAGAGGTCTGTTTGACTCTCGACTCTTTGCACGCTTGCACATGCAAGAGAAAGGTCAGCCTTTGCATTGTCTTTTTTTGTCGTTGTTAGCCGTGATCCATCAACATAAGCTGCTCCCCAGTAGTTATTTAAAGCACCGCCTGAACTCTGCTTGAGGTCTGTTTGACCCGATGTGTCAGTTATCCAGTTTAAGCCAGTATCACATCCGAGAAGACCTTTGCTTTTTGGCAGCTCTACATAAAAGTTGAGAAAATGCGAACGGGCATTTTTGGCAGAATTGATAAGCTCTCTGCACTTCTCGAACTTCTTTGCGTCAAAGACAGCATCAAGCGACACACCAATAGTTACTTTTGCGTTAAAAGTGTAAGGCTCCCCACCGATGTCAAACCACTCTAAAATCTCAGCTTCAGAAAACACCGATAGCAATACTTTTTTTACTGCGTAAAGAGTCCCTTGATAGCGGTGTATTTCGATTGCATTTGCGATTAATGCTCTGCTCTCTGTCTCAGATAACCCCGAAATATTTACATCAAGCATGTGAGCGAGATATGGGAGCAGCTCAGCCCTTGCATCTTGAGGCAGTATCGTGACTCCTGAAATATCAAGCGTTGAAGCATTCTCAAAAACACTATCAAGCCCTTTAAGTGTCGAGCTTTCATTTTGAGGCAATAGCGTCATGCAGTCACCTCAAATGAGAGTTGAACTTCGTTGATAATGATGACATCTGCTGCCGTCGCAACAACATCGCTTGTTGGCTCATTGATAACGACTTTATAAACTCCATCAACATGACAGCTTCTTATGATGTCCGAGAGCGTGAGGTTTTGTTTTATTCTAAATCTGCGGTTTAAATTGGTTCTGATTGTGCTTTCAATATTGACAGCACGACTCAAGTCAAAAACAGTTATTGACGCATTGATAATAATATTGACCGGATTTGCCGCCGTTACATTGACGGTGTCCGTCAAAGGTCTTACTTTTTCATGGTTCAAGGCAACTTCGACACGATCAATCATTTGCTCATCCACGCCGTCAGCTGATGCAAGATAAACATTAACGACACCAGGTGAAGGAGAAACAACGCTCACATCATCGACACGCTCATCGGAGCTCATTGTGTGATAAATGTAACTACCAACACTTCCGGCAGTGCTAAATCTTGAGAGAGACAAAAGATACCGCTCACGCAGTTCCTCATCACTCTCCGGTCTGCTTCCATTTGCGAACGGATCAAGTGATTTAGCTTTAAGCACATAGGGCAATGGCGTTGTGATATTCTCTGTTTTGGCAGCATCAAACTCAATAAATGACTCAAGCTCAACAACTCCGACGGCTTTTATCTCTCCGGCAACAATCGTTAAATTGCTTTTTAAACGGCTTTTAAACGCTCCATCGTCACTGATTAAAGACAGACCAGCTGGAATGATTACATCAGAGGATGAGATGCGACTGAGCTCAAATTCATATTGTGCATAAGGATAGGCACCAGGAAGACGCTCAACTCCAAGACCGGCAACAAAGTTGTCAAGGTCAGTTCCGGTCGAAGTAGGCAGTAGCATCGCTTTGATTGCCTCATTTATTCTCGCTCTAAGAAACATCTCTTTATATGTAAAGCTTTCGATAAGCACCATCCAGTCATCTGACTCGATAGGCTTCCATGCAGGGAAGATAAGCTGAACTTGAGCTATGTTTTGAGCAAGAAGCGTCTCATATTCAAGCTCTTCAATTACTGCTGGTTTAGGCAACGCCAATAAATTCACGCTCTATCTCCTCTCCATTGTCAAAGTGCAATGTGTAATAAACCTTGCCGTCTTCTAATTTGCGAAGCTCTACATCAGTGAGCTTCACTCGTTTTTCCCACTTGTCAATCGCTTCAGCAGTAAAGCGCACAAAATCAAGTTTCCACTTCTCATCCATTCGTTTGTCGATAAGCTCATGGAGCCTACTTCCAAACTCGGGACGCATCACTCTTGTACCGATAGGCGTTTCAAGTATTCTGCTAATTGACTCTGCAATTCCTACTTGGTACATGACTTGCCTTTACCTTGTAGATGCGTCGGGATGATTGTGTGATGTCAAGTCACCTTTCACATCTTCAATCGTTCCGCTTACTTTTAAATTGCCAATGACATTGACATTGCCTTCAATGCTTACGGACGGGCATTTAATCTCTATTTTTCCTCCGGCAACCACTTTTATGTCTTGTACGCAATTAAGAAAAAGAACCTTTGCTTTTGTGTCATACAAAACAACCGTGCCGTCTTCAAACTCCATGACCTCGGTCGTGTCGTTTGCAAGCTCGGGCTCTCTGCATCCACGATTAAAAATACCACGGATCACAAAACCGCTGCTTGCCTCACCGTATGGAGAAATGACAATCACTTGCTCTCCGACTCGAAGCGGCACAAAATGCTTTTTAAAAGTATTTGCAAACATCAGCACCGGCAGCAAATCAGTCACTCTATCAAGTAGCGTCACCCTGACCAGGGCTTTAGCTTCAACAACCTCGCTGATAGTTCCAACGGCTGCTATGTTTCCAAGCTTTCGGAGTAGTTCTGCATTCATTTTTCTATCTCCAGCATATATTGCTTAAAGTCATCGGGCGGCAAATGTTTGAAAAAGATCGCCCTTAACAACTTTAGCTCTTCGCTCTGCTGTTTGACAATCTTTTTAAGCTGCTCAATCTCTTGTTGTTGCTTTTCGATTGTCTTTT
>NZ_MICH01000014.1:69575-86458 GCF_001830805.1 Sulfurimonas sp. RIFOXYD2_FULL_34_21 | reverse complement strand
TGCGGCAGAGAGTGCAAACTTTGCAAAACATAATATTTTAGCTCAATCGGGAAGTTACGCGATGAGTCAAGCTAACGCTGTTCAGCAAAATGTATTGAGATTACTACAATAATCTCAATCATTTTTTGAAAAGGCTTTGGGGATGATTTAGTTTTTGGGGGTTATTGAAGTAGTTTTTTAACTCTTGATATTCAAGTATGACGATAGCAGGGAAGCTATATTATATTCAAAGAGCAAAAGGCTCTTGCCCAAAAAGGATTTTAGATGGGATTTAGAATAAATACAAACGTAGGTGCGATGAACGCACATAGAAATTCGGTTATGAACAATGTTGGACTTGATAAAAGTCTTAACTCTTTGAGTTCAGGTCTTCGCATTAATAAAGCTGCTGATGATTCAGCGGGTCTTGCAATTGCAAATAAGCTCTCTGCTCAGTCCCAAGGTTTAGGTCAAGCGATTAAAAATGCAAACGACGGTATCGGTCTTTTACAGACAGCTGATGGTGCATTAGAAGAGTATGGCAATATCATGAAAAGAGTTAGAGTATTGGCTACTCAAGCAGCCAATGATACTCAAGATGCTACTTCAAGAGGTTATATCTCTCAAGAGGTTCAGGCTCTTTTAGCTGAAGCTAGCGATATTGCATTGGTTACAAAATTTAACGGTACTGCGCTATTGTCTGGGCAGAGCGGTTCTACTCCCGGGGTGTTTAAATTTCATGTCGGTGCATATAACAATGAAACACAGCAAATAGATTTTAACTCAGCTAGTTTGAATGCTATGGCAACGGCTGCGACAGCTCTTACTGTAGGTACTCAAGCATCTGCTGAGCTTACTATTACTAACATGGATACGGCTATTAAAAATGTTGACGGACTTCGTGCTACAATCGGTGCGGCTCAAAATAAACTAGAGAGTACGGTTAGAAATATATCTGTAACTCAAGTAAATATTACTGCTGCTGAATCAAACATCCGTGATGTTGACTTTGCGGCAGAGAGTGCAAACTTTGCAAAACATAACATTTTAGCTCAGTCTGGAAGTTATGCTATGAGTCAAGCTAACGCTGTTCAACAAAACGTGCTTAGACTACTTCAGTAGTAATTGATTTTTAGTTTTTTAAATGCTAAGGGGAAACTTTTGGCATTTTTTTGCTATTACAATTAAAGTTTTTTTATTGATTGACGATTATAATAATTGTCAGCAAGGAAGCTGAGATAAAATTAAATAGAGTGAAAGACTCTTATCTAAAAAGGATTTAAGATGGGATTTAGAATAAATACAAACGTAGGTGCGATGAACGCACATAGAAATTCGGTTATGAACAATGTAGGACTTGATAAAAGTCTTAACTCTTTAAGTTCAGGTCTTCGTATTAATAAAGCTGCTGATGATTCTGCAGGTTTGGCTATTGCAAATAAGCTCTCTGCTCAGTCTCAAGGTTTAGGTCAAGCTATCAGAAATGCAAACGACGGTATCGGTCTTATTCAAACGGCTGACGGTGCTATGGAAGAGTATGGCAATATCATGAAAAGAATTCGTGTTCTTGCAACTCAAGCAGCCAATGATACTCAAGATGCTACTTCAAGAGGTTATATCTCTAAAGAGGTTCAAGCTCTTTTAGCTGAAGCTAGTGATATTGCTGTTACGACTAAATTTAACGGAACTGCTATTTTAACGGGTGCATCAGGTTCTACGGCAGGTACATTCGTATTTCACGTAGGTGCGTACAGTAGTGAAACACAAAGTATAGTTATAGGTTCTGCAGACGTTGAAAAATTAGCAGGTAAATCGGCTAGTATTATTCTTATGAGTACTCAAGGCGATGCTGAAACGGCGATAACTACTATGGATACAGCTATAAAAGCAATAGATGGCTTACGTGCTACAATGGGTGCGGCTCAAAATAAACTAGAGAGTACGGTTAGAAATATATCTGTAACTCAAGTAAATATTACTGCTGCTGAATCAAACATCCGTGATGTTGACTTTGCGGCAGAGAGTGCAAACTTTGCAAAACATAACATTTTAGCTCAGTCTGGAAGTTATGCTATGAGTCAAGCTAACGCTGTTCAACAAAACGTGCTTAGACTACTTCAGTAGTCTAAGTAAAGTAGCGTAAGCTACGAGTAAGTTTCTTCAAAAAACGTATTGAGATTATTATAATCTCAATACACCTTTATATCTTTAACATCTCTCTTTTAAAAATTTTTCTAAATCTTTTATATAAATATCTACGATGCTAAACATCTCTTTTTGCATTAATTTATCAAACTTCTTTATATGTCTTTTTGCATTTTTCAAATCTTTTGTATTGAAAAAATCAAGTATTATTGTTAGCGAATATTTAAAAAATGATAAATAAACGGCAGTGAGATTAATCGATTGGTTGCCTTGCTTATGAAGTATATGAGATACCACACCTAGCAAGTCATAGAGATACTGCTCTTTATTTGAGTAAGATATACTATTTGAGTAGTTTTGAAGATAGTTGTAGGTCTCTTTTGCATCTAATAGTCTTAGGCTAATTGCCAAAATATCTTTATCATCAAGTTTGATTACAGAATTCTTTTTTAAATCCTCTTTAATTGACACCGCAAGTCTATTTTTGTCTATATCTTCAAACAGAGCGCTATTTATATCTTTTACTTTTTTTGGAATTGTCAGAGATATATAAGAGCCGTCGTTAAGATTGTAAACATTTTGCTCCTTCTTTTTCACAATCGGCATATTTCTGTATAGTGATTGAACTGATGCATGCATGATAGCATTTGTATAAACGATTTCTCGAAAGTTGCCCTTAACTTGAAATAGATTTTTTGTATTTTCCATAACATTTGAGAGTTTATCTTTGTTTGCCGTATCTGCTTGATATCCGTACATGTAGTCTGCCGAATGAGACTGACCTGTTTCTTGATCTACCGCTAGATTTATCCCAAGCATATATAGCTCTTTAGCATTTAAGAGGAGTGCTAAAATAAGGCTAACAGAACCTATACACGGACTTGTTAACGCAGTATAGTTTTTTATATAGTTTTCTCCCTCGTCAAAGTAGAATATCTGCTCTTTTTTAAACATATTTCGCACTTTTACGGGGATATTAGAGCCAAATACCATAGCGGCATTATCTAAAAAACCGTCCTCAAGAACATTTTCGTAAAATGCCAGAGATGTATCTCCGCCGTCTAGTTGAGTTACAACGTCAGGTTTAACATTGTGTTTATGCAAAGTATTTAGTATCGTTGAGATAGCTATAATTATAAATTTATGGTGATTTGCTTTTAACCACTCTATATTTTCTATAAGAGAAGGTCCTGCCGCAAGTACCAAAACAGGTTTTTCTTTAAAAACGGAGTTATTAAAGTTACCGCCGACGTTTAGTAAGTTATATCCGTCATTCATATACTCTAATGGTTTTAGATATTTAAAGAGTGTCGCCTTGTATGGGAAAAATATATAAGGCTGTGTAATTAGAGCATTTTGTATCTGTTTTATCTTATCGTCCGTGTGTGTCGGAAATTTTATATATTTTATATATCTGTTATAAAAAAATTGATTTTCAAGAAAAGAGTTCATTATCTGCACAAAAGCATTTTCATCATCTGCAATCGAGAAGTAGAGCTTTGCTCTTTGAGCCAATTTATAGTAGCTTGTTGTAAATAGAGATAGTCTGAAAAGTTCCAAATTATCTTCTATAATAATGTACTGTTTTGGAGATATCTTCTCATCAATCATAGAAATATGCATACCTAAGCCGGTTCCTACGACTATGAATTTATCTACATCTATCATACTGCTATGAGGAGTTGTATTCATTGCATAATACTTCATAATATGAAGCACGCCCTCTACGACTTTAAAGTCTTCAGGTGGATTGGCAAGAAGTTTATCCGGTATATTATATAGAGGCGTTCCCTCAAAAGTTTGATGGTCTTTATTTGTATCTACGGAGTTTTTTAGTTTTACGGATAGTTTATTTGAATCTCCTCCGTATAAATATTGACCTGTAATTAGATTTTTAACATCAAAATAGCCCTCTTTATACTCCAAATCAAGAGTTGGTTGATAATCTCCACTATTTAGAGCTTTGTCAAAAATTGCCAATACTTTTGCTACCTCTTTTTGCTCTTTATTGAAGTACTCTATATTTTTTAGATAAGTCTCGTAAGCTTTTTCTTCGATATCTTGCATTTTATAACCTTTAGTTAAAATTTTATTATAAGCACCAACCGTCATCTACGATGATGTTTTGTCCGTTTACGTATTTGCTCATTTCGCTTAGCAGATAGATTAGAGTTCCTTTTAAATCCTCGGTATCAAGCATACCTTTGTTTAAGCAGTTGTCTTTGTATGCTTTTAAAAACGACTCAGGCTGATTATCAAGTATGCCGCCGGGACTGATTGCATTTATACGGATATTTTTGCCTTTAAAATATTTTGCAAAATATTTTATAAGATGCAAAAGACCGCCTTTTATAGCGGCGTATTCTATTGCATTTGTCATTTTTGTACCCTTATATATTTCAAACCTAGGCGCAGTTACTCCGTATATGGAAGCCATTACGATAATATTACCGTACCCTTGAGTATAAAAATATTTGCTAAATTGTTGGGTTGAGAGAAAATATCCACCCAGATTCATATTTAGATTTTGGCAAAAGTCATCATATTCGATATCAAAAACATCTCTTCCGAAATTTTTATTTCTAGGATAAGCATTATTTACCAAAGCATCTATTTTTCCATACTTTTTATCTAAATATTTAATACAAGCTTCCAACGATGTTTTTGATGTTATATCAAGCTCTATAAAATCAATTTTGCCGCTATTTAACTCTTTTGATAGAGCCTGCACCGTCTCTTTGCCTAACTCTTTGTTAATATCGGCAATAACTGCCGTGCCGTTTTGTTCAACAACCGTTTTTACAAATTCCCTGCCGATAAGTCCCGCTCCGCCCGTTATAACTACTACTTTATCTTTTAGCACTGTTTTGCCCCATTATGAATTCTACAAATTTAAAATCAAGTTCGCTGTCTATGTCAATAGAACGCTCTTCGGGCATAACATACAGACCCGTTTTTTCTAAAAACACGCTCTCTTTATGAAGAATAGTATCTCTTTTCCAGATATAGATGGATGCGTTCATATCGTAGGTTTTTGGTGAATCTTGACGTCTTAGTATGGAATTTTGTAGTTTTTTTGAAACAAAAATTCTCCCCGTATCGTCTTGTTCTATTAAATTAAAGTAGGGGCTTCTTCTGCTTGGCATCGCCGTAATTAAGTTATCGTTGTTATTGTCTAAGAACTGTTTAAAAGAGTCGATTATATCCTTAACACTTCTTAGCGGAGCGGTAGCGTCTAAGTCTATAAGGTAGTCAAATTGTTCTTTGTAATGCTCTTCACTTCTCATAAAAGCGTCTCTAATTACTTCTAGCTTCCCCGCCGTGTCACTTGCCATACGTGCGTCTCTTTTAAAAAAAACTTCCGCACCGTATTTTTTTGATATATCTGCTATCTCATCGGAATCCGTACTGATAACTACATGTTCAAAAAGTTTACTCTCTTTTGCCTGTTCTATCGTATATGCTATAAGAGGTTTGGAGTTTATAAGTCTGATGTTTTTGTTTTTAACGCCTTTTGAGCCGCCTCTTGCGCAAATAGTACATAACACTTTCATCTTTGTTCCTGAACTTTTTTTATGGTTTGCATAACTTTTTTTGCTTGTTCATAATCACAACAAACAGGCTCTTTTTTTAAAACGGATTTATGCATATTTTCAAAAAAATAGTTCTTTTTCAGATTTGAAAAACCGTATGTCTGTTTTAGAGAATTTTTATCGCTTTGTATAAGAGTAGCATTTATAAAGTCTAGCGTATAACTGTTTTCTAGCGTATTTACATGTAGCGTTCTATGCGTTATCTTGCTGATATAATCAACCGTTATATTTACAATCACATCTCTGTCCGTAACACCGATTAGTGTCGTAAAATCATCAGAGTCTATCTCCAAATCAGATATCTTTTTTTGATAGCTTTTAACATCTATCATATTGCCGCAGAGCCACTCTACATAATCTATTTCATGGCTTAAATCAAGTAAAACGCCGCCGCCTTGCTCTTTTTTTGCACTGTAGCATTTTGTATAGTCCGTATTTGGCCGCCAAGCGGGTAAATATTGACCGCAAACAGCATTTGCTGATAAAACAGTTTCATCTTTTAAGAGCTCTTTTAATCTCTGCAAAAGAGGATGAAATCTTAAAACATAGCCGACATAAACAATATTATTTTTTACATGTAGCTCTTTGTCTGTTTCAAAAAGAGGTTTTTCACAAAGAATTATTTTATCTTTTACATGTTGTTCTAGGTATGATAACTGTTCATAGTGTTTGTTAGTTTGGGATGAGATGATGATATAATCGTAACTGTCTATTTCGTGGACTTCTTGCAGTGAAGAAAAAGTTTTTCTCTCGTTTAAATTCTGTTTTGTTACTATGTCTATACTCTCTATCTCTTTAAAGCCTGATAATACTTCACAGTGTCTTTTGCCTATTGAGCCATAGCCTATAATAAGTACTTTCATAATTTAAAACACTTCGTTATAATCGCTGTTTGCTTTTTTAAATTCATCAATTTGTCCTATATCTAACCAATATTCGCTGATAGGAAAAGAGTAACTCTGCATCTTTTTTTCTATCATCTCTTCAAAGAGTGTCGGCATATCGTAAAATTTATCATCAGGTATAAGCTCCAACACTTCGGGTTCAAGTACGTAGATACCTGCACTGACATAAAAGCTATGCACAGGTTTTTCCGTTATGCCTACTATCTTTTTATCTTTTATATCCACAACACCATAAGGAACTTGAAAGTCATACTCTCTTACGCCCATGGTAGCACTAGAGGCGTTGTTGATGTGATACTCAAGCATATTTTCAAAATTTACGTTTGTAAGCAAATCTCCGTTCATAACAAAAAAAGTACCCTCTAGTTTGTCTCTCATTAGACTCAAAGCACCAGCCGTTCCCATTCGTTTGTTTTCATGGATATACTCTATATTTACACCGAACTCTTTTCCGTCTTTGAAGTAATCCTCTATAACTTTTGCTTTATAGCTCACGCTTATTATGATATTTGTAAAACCGTATTTTTTAAAATTGCCTATTATTGTCTCAAGTATCGGTTTGTTTCCCACATGAAGCATAGGTTTTGGAGTGTTTTCCGTCAAAGGTCTTAGTCTCGTGCCGAATCCGCCTGCCATTAAAACGACATAGTTTGGTTTGTTTTTGGGTTTTAAGAGGTCGTTTACTTCAATAATATCTATAAGCTTTCCGCTCTCATCAACTATTGGAATTTGATAAAGTTTATTTTTTAGAGATAACTCTAAAATCTCTTCTCTGTTATAGTTTGCTTTACATGTTATAGGAGTTTTAAAAATTATAGACTCTACAAAATCGTCTAAAGATAGATTTTTAAGCAAAGCTCTTCTTATGTCGCCGTCAGTTAGTGTTCCTAGGAGTTTTTTATCATCATCGACGACAAGGGCGATTTTTTTTGATCCGCTCTCTATTACGCTAAGAGCTTCTTTTATCGTCGAATGCGGCTTTAAAAGTATATTGTCTATATTTTTCATAATGTTTCTCCTCTAAACTAAAACTTGATATCGTAAAATTTCTTTATTATAATATCTTGTAAATCAATATTTTTTAATATATCGACTACTTTTTTACTTGCCATCTCTTCGCCGTAAGGATTTTTTACATTTTTTAGGCTCTCTTGAAATGCAGGGCTGTATAACTCTTTAAACGCTTTTGATAGGCTGGCTTTATTAGGTTCGCAATCTATTACGCTTGATGCTTTTAATCTTCCCTGCTGTCTTGAGCCTATGTTTATAGTTCCTATTTTAAAACTCGGAACTTCAGCCAGTCCGCTAGAGCTGTTTCCGACTACGGCGTCCATATATTGTAAAGCGCTTATATATCTAAGCTGTCCAAGCGAGGCAAACAGAACTGCTTTGTGCGGATTTTTTAAAACGTACTCCTCGCACATTGCATTTATAACTCTGCCCTCTGTATCGCTGTTTGCTTTTGTAATAATTATATTTGTATCTTCGAGTTCGTCTATCGAACTCAATATTTCGCTAAATTGCTCTTTTGCGGGAAATTTTTCAAGAGTTACCGGATGAAAAGTAAACAGAATGTTTTTTTTATTTAGTTTAAAATTTATAGACTCTTCAAACTCCTCTTTGCGAAGAAGCTTTAGTCTTAAAATATTGTCTATTCCAAAACCGCCGACGTTAAATACATGTAAAGGATTTTCGCCTAGTTGTATGATGCGGTTTTTATACTCATCCGTTGTAGCGCAGTGAATATGCGAGAGTTTTGTTATGGCATGTCGAATGGATTCGTCAAACGCACCTTCTGTCCTCTCTCCGCCTGCAAGATGCATAATAGGAATCCCTAATATCATTGCGGTTGAGGCTACGCTTAGCATTTCGTACCTGTCTCCCAGCACAATGATAATGTCTGGGTTTAATTCGCTAAATGCTTCGCCAAACGATATCTGAGCCAAACCCATCGCTTTTGATATACCGATTGTACTGTCTGATGAGAGAAGTATTTCTATCTTTTTATCGATTTTAAAATCTTTTTCTACTTCTTTATAGGTTAAGCCAAATTCAGGAGATAAGTGAGCCCCTGTTACAATAAGCTGCAACTCTAACTCTTTGGCGCTTTGTATCTCTTTCATTATCCAAAAAAGTGAGCCGTACTCCGCTCTGGTTGCGCTAACTACGCATATTTTTCTCATAATCTTATTTGCTCATCTTTCTTGTAATCTTTAGTAGCTGTTTGATTTATAACACTCTCCCAAAGCATAGGACTCATACCGTCTCCGGGTTTTTTGATAGTTAAATTATTGTTTGAAAAAATATCCCCTTCTTTGATATCTACTCTTGCGACAATAGATTTTCTGCATACGTCTATATTTTTTAATTCGTTTTTGGTAGGCGTTTTTATCCCGTCTCCAAGTGCCGTTTCTATATTTCTGATTGCTTTTACCATCTCTTTTAGCTCTTGCGGATTTAGTGAAGCCTGATGGTCAGGACCTTCCATAGCCTTATCTAGCGTAAAATGTTTTTCGATTATCTTTGCTCCCATGGCAACGGCGGCAATAGGCACTTCTATACCCAATGTATGATCGCTGTATCCGTAATCAACGTTAAACGTAGAGCCTATAGTAATCATCGCTTTTAAGTTTACGTCTTGCATAAGCGTAGGGTACTCGGTTGTAGCATGAAGCAGCGTAATATTTGAGCGTTTAGTTCCCGCTTTTATTAAAATTTCAAGTGCGTTTTTAATCTCATCCATAGTTGCCATACCCGTAGATAAAACTATTTTTTTGCCTAAAGCTCCTATATGCCTTAAAAGCGGCAGATTAGTGATTTCGGCAGAGCCAATTTTAAAAATATCCTGCAATTGGGATAAAAAGTCCGCACTCTCAATCTCGTCGGGAGTGGATAAAAACAGAACTCCTTTTTTATCGCAATACTCTTTTAGCTCTTTAAACTCATCATAAGAAAGTTCAAGTTTTTTTACCATATCAAATTGAGTTTGGCTATCATCGGTACCCATTTTTTGATACTCTGCTTTTTGTGTATGTTTTGAAATACTTAACTCCGCACTGAATGTCTGGAATTTAACGGCGTCAACATTACATGCAGCGGCTGCATCTATTAATTTTTTTGCTAAATTAATATCTCCGTTATGGTTTACGCCTGCTTCGGCTATAATAAACACGCTCATACAGCTACTCCGTAATGATATTTAAGTAAGTAATTTTTGTATTTTTCTTGTATGTTTAAATCGACTTTTTTCTTCCATTGCTGAATGATAAAATCATAAATTTCTTTGTTATGGATAGATTTGCCGATAAAAAAGTCATATATCCCGTTTTTTGAAAAGTTTCTTTTGTATTTGAATATGCCGTCATCAGGACTTACCCCTCCGCCGAGTATAAAAAAACTAAGACCTCGCTCTTTTAGAGTCTCTATCAAAATATGTTTTAGGTAATCATTGGGTCGGTACAAAAAGTACTCCTCAAGCGTACCTCCTAAAAATGAGTATGCTACATGTGTATTTAGCAGTACTAGTTCAGCGGATATAACTACATCGTTTTTAAGTATAAATATAAATAAAGCGTTGTCTGTCATGGTCTTTTTTATGGCAAGAAAGTACTCTAAGCTAAAGAAATATTCATCATTGGCGTCATTTCTTTTCATAGTGGCGCAGTAGATATCGTAAAATGCTTTAACATACGCATCGCTTATATCTTTTGCATTTATGATTTTGTATTTAAGGTCGCTTCTTATGGCTTTGTTTACGTTTTTTCTAGTCGAATGCTCATAAGAGTTCATCCAGATATCGGGAGCATTTAAATCTACAATGATATTTTTATTTACATGTACAATATTCATATCAGAAAAATATTTATGATTTTGATAAAGAGGATTAAATCTCATAAATTCCGCAACTATATTTTGCTCTTTAGCGTACTTTAAAAACTCTTCTCTTGCTCTATCTATGAAACTTTTGTCTTTGTCGTTTTGAACTAAAGCGCCGTTGTACCCGTATGCGCCTTGAATGTCATAGTATTTTTTATCTAGGTCATACCCAAGAGAATTAATCTCTGTTTTTATAAAGGGGTAGAAAAAAATATTTTCATTCTCCGTATATACAAAACACTCTGCTTTTGCATCCTCAAGCGAGTAGTACCCTGATGTAAAATAGGGGTCTTTTAAATACGGCAAAAATGAGTTAAGGTAATCGTTCCATTTTGGATTAGCAGGGCTGAGTAGCTCTATGCTCATATCTTAGTAAGCTCTATAAGCCACTCTTTGCGACTTGTTCCGTCACTTGCGTGAAACTCCGACATCTCTATTTTTTCGATTTTATTTTGGTCGTTTTTATAGATTTTATCGATATCATCTCTTGAGGTATATCTAAAATAGCCTCTGGTTTCGGGGCTATTTATAGCGTGATATTCAACATCTTCGCTTTGACTCAGCCACTCTTTGTTGGCAAATGTCATGCTAAACATCTTTCCGCCGCTCTTTAACTTTTTGGAGGATTTTGCAACTATGTCTTTGGTTCTTTGAAATGGGTTGCAGTAGAGCGACTCGACGTCTATGATTGCATCAAAATAGTCATCTGCAAACTCATCTAGTTTTTCAAAATAATCACCCGTTTTAATCTCTCCGATGTTGTCTTGCAGATTCTCGTCATGTAAACGTTTATAAGCATTTTCACAAGCCGTTTTGCTCCCTTCAATCCCGTAAACACAAAACCCCTCTCTTGCCATATACCAAAGATTAGGTCCGGGTCCTGAGCCAAGTTCGAGAATTTTAACGCTTTTTCTATCTGCGCATGAGTAAAAATTTCTTGCTATAAATCTTATTAGTTCAATAGGAGGATATTTCCCCCACTCCTGATTAGAAAAAACCTCTTCCCAGTAATCTAAGTTCTTATCAACAAATTTTTTACTACTCATATATATACTCTCCTAAAGTTTCAACCATTTTGTCGATATCTGTAAATGAGATATCTTGATGGACGGGAAGATTAAGTACATGTCTTGAGAGATAAAACTCATTTTCATGCTCTGTTTCAGTTACCTCTTTTATAAGTTCATGGTACAAACTTACTACTCCAAAACCTAACTCGTTTAATTTAAAATAGAGACTGTCCCTTTTTGCTTCACTAGGCACTAAGATAGGCAAAGTTTGCGGAACTACATCTTTTAAAGCCGGTCTTAGCAGGGTTATATTATCAAAAGATTCTAGTTTTTCTTTTAGATAGTTATAGTTTTGAACTCTTTTTTGAGATATCTCATACATGTTATACTCAAACGGATTTACTATAAAACTATCTTTTATATCTAAAGGCTCTTTGGATAAAAGCATACCGCCTTTGGTATAGGGCAACATTTTATGCAAAGAGAAGAGATAGTAGTCTGATTCGACTATAGGTTTTTTAAAAAAAGTAAAGAAAGCGTGCGCGCAATCTTCTATGATTATCATGCTTCTTTTTTTTGCATACTCTTTAATTTCTGCGATATTGCTATCGGTAAAACCAAAATAGTGTACCAGTAGAAGTATATTTCCCTGATTGTCGTCGATTAGTTTAAAAAGAGACTCTTTTTCTATTTCAAGATTTTTTGAGAGTTTGTAAAACTGATACCCTATGCCGCTGTTTTTAATAGGGTCAAAAATACCCGACCCCTCATTTGTGCTAAAACCGATATAAGCAGGAATCAGAATCTTTTTTTCGCTAAGTTTTTTTTTTAAAATATATTCAAAAGAGTCTCTGGCACTGCTAAAATAGCAGATGTTCATCTTAAAATTGTCAATCATTGACTGTTTTTTTTCAATTATATACATTACGCTTAGCTTTGTCTAAAACCTCTAAAAGATGCATCGTGTTTGATGTATAAATCTTCTAGCTGTTTTCTTGTGTTTTTCTTGACTCTCTCTTGATAGTTATCCAACAGTTTTTCGTTGGCTTCAAGCAGTGCTTCATAAAATTCATTGTCGGTTAGTTTTGTAAAGTTACATGTTAAAAGGTCTGAGTTTAGATGTTTATTTTCGTAAAAATCTTCTATATCTTTTATCATTCCCTTCTCGATAGCAAGATGGTAAAGCGGTGAACCTGGATACGGTGTAACCGGTCTAATAGTTCTCATCTGCGCGCCGTCATCGTACTTTAGTAAAAAATCGACCCCTTTCATAAGCGTCTCTTTAGTCTCGTCGATATTTCCGAATATGATGTTATATCCGGGGCTGATTCCCTCTTTTAGAGTTGCGACTATTCCCTCTTCAATCTGTTTGGTTGTTAAGACTTTGTCCATATTTTTTAGTATCTGGTCATCATACGCTTCGATTCCGTAATTTATAAAGACACATCCCGCTTTTTTCATCAGTTGCAACACTTTTGGTTTTGCATAGTTCAAGCGACCGTTACAGTCCCATTTTATATCAAGGTTAGCATCAATGATGGCTTGAGAGAGGCTCATTGTTCTGCTGATGGAAGACATAAGCAGCTCATCCGTAAAGCCTATGTAGGTAATCCCGTAATTATCTTTTAGATACTTAATCTCTTCTATGATTGACTCATTGCTTCTGCCTCTAAAACCTTTATCCATTCTGTAACAAAAGTTACATGTAAAGGTACATCCTCTTCCGCTTAAAACAGGCATAATAAAATCGGTCTTTGAACATCCCGGCAGACGCATAAGTCTGTAGTGTTCTATATTAAAAAGATGATACGCAGGCATCGGTATAGTATCGACATCTTCTATAAGAGGACGTGAAGGATTTACATGTACTTTATCTCCGATTCTGTAAGCTAAGCCAAGTACGCTTTTTAAATCTTTTTTCTCTTTTAAAAACTCTAAAAGTTCAATAACCGTAACTTCGCCTTCTCCCATAACAAGGGCATCTGCTTGTAGTTTATTTAAAAAGTATTTAGGCGAAGGAGTTGGACCGAATCCGCCGATAATGTAAAAAGGTTTTTGTTTTGAGCTGTTTATGGCATCTGATATTTTAATGGCTTTTTTATACTCATAATAGCCGCCTATAAAACTAAGCCCGATAACGTCATATTTTTCATTATCTAGTTTATTGATTAAATGCGATTCAGGGTAGTGGTGGATATCCTGCTCATATATCTCAACTTCATGCCCGTGCTTTAGCAAAATAGCGGCTATATATGCAGTTCCTTGAGGAAACCATTGAATCAGTGATTCGTTATCGTAAGTTATTAATAGTACTCTCATTTTTTACCTTATTTTATTATGATGCTGCTTGAGATGTTTACTACTCTCTCTTCAAGCCATAAAGAGTTTGATAAATCGCCGCACTGAGCATCTTTATAGATCTCGAGTCTGCTCATCAATCTCCAAATCGGGCGCGTCATTACATTATTGTCGTTTGTATATTTTAAAAAAATATCTCTCTCATCTTTGTTTTGAAATACTATAGCGTTTAGCCAGTAGTTGGATGTGCTATTTTTAGGCTCTACTACGAACTCTACATCGTCATTTTGGAAAAAACTTTGATACCGTGCGGCTAGTTCTCTTTGTTTTTTTATGTAAATCTCTAAATTTTGCATCTGCGCTACGCCGACTGCCGCAGCTAGATTTGTAAGCCTGTAGTTATAGGCTATTTCGTCATGTATATATTCGTATGGGTGCGGAACTTTTGCAGTCGTAGTGATGTGTTTTGCCCTCTTTGCCAACACTTCATCATCGGTTACAATCATTCCGCCGCCGCCACATGTAATAATTTTATTGCCGTTAAATGAAAATACTCCCAATTTCCCAAAAGTACCGCAATGGTGCCCTTTATAATAGCTTCCTAGTGATTCTGCGGCATCTTCTACTACTATGATGTTGTATTCATCGCAAATTTCAACTATCTCGTCAATTTTGCACGGATGACCGAATGTGTGCATGGGAACACACGCTTTTATGATTTTTTTTGTAGTTTTGTTTATGCAAAAGCCGTTTTCATCTTTTGTGCTAAACTCCTCTAAAAACTCTTTTAATTTTGTAGCAGACAATCCCATCGTGTCTATGTCCACATCCACAAATATCGGCTTTGCACCGCAGTAGCTAATAGCGTTTGCGGTAGCGACAAAAGTAAGCGGCTGAGTTATAACCTCTGAATTTTCATCGACGCCTGCAAGTTTAAGTGCAACATGAAGTGCAGAAGTGCCGTTTGAAGTTGCAACGGCATATTTAGAACCTACAAACTCTGCTACCATGTTCTCAAACTGATTTACGAATTTACCGACACTTGATATAAAAGTAGAATCTATTACTTCATTTAGATATTTTTTTTCATTGCCTAAAAAGCGCGGTTCATGCAAGGGTATAAGCTCTTTTGTCTGATAGAGCTCTTGAATGAATTCAACGATATTTTTACATTTTTGAATCAAGATATTTTCCTGTGTCTTTGTAGTTAAAATCAGGGATAAGTTTTAAAAATTCCTCTACTATATCCTCTTTTGACCATGATAATCTCTGTTTAAATTGAAGTATCTTTTTAGTAAAAGAGTTTAGCTTTATCTCGTCGTAAATCGGCTCATTTTTAATAACGCCTAAGTTTTGGTATTTTTCCATGTCAAGAGTCTCTTTGTCGGTAAAAAACTCTTCAAAATCTTTCTCTCCCGTCGTGTCGCTTGAAGTAAAAAGACAAGGCCATTTTCCCTCTTGCGGAAGTGTGTGAACAAGTGTTCTTGCTTCCTCTTCATTCTTGCAGATATATGGTTCATAACCTAGCTCTTTTAAATATTTTACGGCTATATCGGCAAAAGAGATTAGGTTTAACTCAGAGGAGAGTTTTGGAAAGAAAATATCGCGGTTTTGCCCGAAAATACAACTCATAAGACAGAGCTCTCCGCTCTCTTGCGGTGTAACGAAATATCGTTTTATATCATTTGGTGCGACGATAGGCTGCTTTTTTTCTATTCTTTTGTTAAAACCGTGCAAAAGCGAGCCGTCTGAAAAAGCGACGTTTGCAAAGCGTGCGGTAGAGATTTTAATGTATTTGCTGCGGCGCATTAAAAACATCTCCATAATCCGCTTGCTTGCTCCCATCATATTTACGGGATTTGCCGCTTTGTCCGTTGATACGCAAAAATACTTTTTTACTCTTTTTTGAATAGATTGGGCTATCGTTTTGTCGGTATTGAAAATATTGACGTCAATCATTCTCATAAGAGTAAACGGGTCTTCTTCGCTTCTTACATGTTTAAGTGCGGATAGGTTTAACAAATAGTCGTATCTGCCGTCGGAGTGGATAAAAGCATCATACTCGACACTTCCTATATCAAGTGCAAAAGTCTTAAACTCTCCCTTTATATAGCCAAAACTGCTTCTGATATCCCTTACAAGCTCAACTAGATTGTTTTCGCTGATGTCAACTACATGTAGTTTCAGAGGATCTCTTTTAAATATCTCTTTTACTACCGCTTGACCGATACTTCCGGCACCGCCTATAACCAAAAAAGATGATTTTGAAACTATCTCGGATAGTTTTGATTCATGACTCTTTATATCTTCATCAAAGAGCTCTTTTTCTCTACCTATAAGCTTTAGTATATTCATTTGCCCTGCTCAATGTAATAGCTATATATGATATGGTCTAAAATCATATGCATATCTTCTACAAGTCCGTACTCACTATTTTGAGTCGGAACATGAAAATTTATATCCGATTTTTTCTTTAGTTTGCCGCCGTCAAAACCGGTTGCGCCAATGATAGTGCTTCCCTGCTTTTTCGCATATTTCACGGCTTTTATAATGTTTTTTGAATTGCCGCTGCAAGATATCGCAATCAAAATATCGTCTGATGAAATTCTGCCTTTTAGCTGCATCGAAAAAACTTTGTCATAGCCTATATCGTTTGCTATTGCCGTACATACCGGAGTGTTGTCGTTTAGACTCTCGACGTCAAAACTTCTTATGCCTCTTCGTTTTAATCCTATGCCCAAATCATTTACCATGTGTGAAGCAGTCGCGGCACTTCCGCCGTTTCCGATAATGTAGATTTTGCCTTTTGTTTTCTCAAGAGCCTCTACTATCTTTACAATAGCCTCAGTGTCGATATCATTAAGCAAAGTTATAAGTTTTCGTGTATATTTTTTGACGAAATCCCGCATTTTAAGCACCTTTAAGTCGATATGGTGTATTTTACTTCATTAATTTAAATATGAATATTAAATCGACTCCAAAGGTAAATAAATGTATGAAGATATATATTTTTTAGATTCCAAAGAGGCTCTTCGGGTTGCAGCTGAGCATAACAGATGGGGTGTGGATGTCGCTTA
>NZ_MICH01000014.1:0-69550 GCF_001830805.1 Sulfurimonas sp. RIFOXYD2_FULL_34_21 | reverse complement strand
TTATAATTTACAAGCTTGTTACTATGACGGGCAAAAGATAGAGAGTGATTTGCCGAACCTTTTTCATTTGCCCATAGAGAATTTGCTTGAGGGTTTGGTTTATGGGCGAGAGAGAATCCCCTCTCAGATAGATTTTTCGGGCTTGGATATTTCGTCTAAGGTTAAAATGGAGATTTTAACTCATTTTAATATAACAATGGAACAGGCAAAACAGTACAGAGTGCAAATAAACTTAAAATATTTAAACGAAATAAAAAACTTCAAGCCTGATTTTAGCGAGCCGCTCAGATTTTATCTTATGGCAAACGACCAAACGACGGTAATGCAGTTCGTATCAAAAAACATAGCCGACGTTTTAAAAGACATGGGCTATGAAGTTTTGTATGACCTATATAGAGGTACCGAAGATGCTACATGTTTTAAAAAAATATATGAGTTAAAGCCGCATGTAACGATAAACATAAATCATTTAAATAATAAGTTTTTGAGTGACGATGTTTTTAATTTTGTCTGGTTTCAAGATTATATGGAGATATTAAAAAATGATGAAAATATAAAGTTAAGAGAGAGAGATTTTATATTTCACCTTATAAAGGATTTTGCAGATTTTTTAAGAATAAAAGGCATAGAATCTAAATATCAACCATTTTGTATAGATGAAACAAGATTTAAAAAAAGAGAAGATATCAAAAAAGAGAAAAAAATAGTATTTATAGGTTCTTCATATAGTTTTAGGATTGAGAAATTAAAAAACGATAGTAGTTTTAATGAAGTATTTGCAGATGCATTAAAAATATTTGAAGAAAAAAGTTGTTTAAAAAATTTAGAGCATAACGATAGTGATATACGCTACTTAATGAATAAGTATAATAAGAGTGAACAATATATAGCAGATATTTATGCTTATCTTACAAGAGATTACTGTGTAGAAAAACTGTGTAGCATTGAAACAGATTATCAAATTGAAGTATATGGATATGGATGGGAAAAAAATGATAAAGTCAAATCTTATTTCAAGGGTAAAGTAGAATACGGCGAAGATATATCAAAAATTTATAACAGTGCAACATATGGATTTTGCCCAGGCGGGTATGTATTGATGCAGAGAACTTTAGAGTGTGCTTGTAGTGAAACGGTACCATTAGTTCTTGATACAAGGGCTGACCTAGATAGTGAATATGACAAAAAACTAGAAGAATCGATAGAATTTTTTCATATTAAAGATTTAGAGGAAATTTTAAAAAAACCTTTGCCTAAAGATAAAAGATACGATTATGCAAAAGAGCAACACAGTTATAAACATCTTGTAAAAAGATATTTGAATATTATCAAAGAGAGAGTAAGTGGCTAACACTACGCTAGCGTTGTTTATGCCATCAAAAACATCTTTTTATGAAGGTTTGTTTGAGTCTATGAAAAAAGCTTTTGAGGTACATAACTATACTGTTGTCGGTGGCTGTGGGTTTTTAGAGAGCAATGAACTAATCTCTTTTATTGATACAAACAAGCCCAAAGTTTTTTTTGAAATGAATCGCTGTAAAAGTGAAATTAATAATTTTCCAAAAGAAGTATTACATGTATGTTGGTTGGTAGATTTATTGGGAAGAAGGCTTGAGGAGATAAAAGGAAGTGAGATAGTCTATTTTTTCAGTACGGAGTGGATGAAAGATTTTAAACCGTTATATAAATGTAAAATAGACTGGTTGCCGCCGGCAACGGATTCTGAAGTTTACTATCCGGTTTTAGATAGCAAAAAGGTTTTCCAATCTGTTTTTTTAGGTCATATTCCAAATCCGTGGAGTGAGGATTTGCTCCAAAGAGCTGTATATGAAGATAAGAATGAAAAAATATTATTTTTAGATATTTTAGAAAATTTTGAGCAACAATGGGCTAGTCAAGATAAGATAGTAAATAACGACTCCTATATGGAAGAAGTTAGTGATTGGTTCAAGAGTAAAAATTTATACGATATAGAAATTAGAGATAAGATACTCAGATATGATATAGGTTGCAGGATTATAAGAAAAGCAAGACGAACATACTTTATAGACTGGCTGCTGCAAAATGCAGATGTAAAGCCATTAGCTATATTTGGCGGAGCAAACTGGAAAAACTGGTCACAATATGAAGGGTTATATCAAAAAGAGCTGCATACGCCAAGTGAAATAAATAGTGTTTTTAATCAGTCAAATATTGTCCTTCATGAAGGAGTAGGGCTACATTTTAGAGTATTTGATGCAATGGCGACCGGAGTGCCTGTGTTAGTGAGAAAATCAGAACAAGATAGCCAATTCGGCGGGATAGGAACTATTTTTGAAGAGAATAAAGATTATGTTTCAATTGATATAAATAATTGTAACAACTTTAAAATAAGTCAAGAAAAATTAAACTCTATTGCCATAAGAGCAAGAGAAGAAGTACTGAAAAATCATACATGGTTTCATAGACTCTCAAAAGTTATAAGGGATATAGATGAACTTGAATGATAAAGAGTTTTTTTCACAAAGTGTTCATAAATATATTGTCTATAAAGATATAGATGAGACTTTGAAGAAATACAGAAAAAGAGTTTTAAGTGAATTACATTTAAGAAATCTTACGGAAGATTTTTTCAAAGATAGAGTCCTTATAGATGTAGGAACCGGATTTCAAGCTATTGTAGCATCTCAAATGGGTGCAAAATTTATTTATCATTTAGACCAAAGCAAATCACAGGTATTATGGATGCAAGAGTATTGTAGATTAAACGGAATTCATAATATTAAATCAATACAGTGCGATATTACAAAAAATATTCCAATTGAAGATAATAGTATTGATATCGTACTTTTTTTTGGTGTTTGGCATCATTTAATAACCCCAAGTGACTTCATACGACAATTAATTCCAAAACTACATGTAAAAGAGTCGTATGTTTGGTTGAGGGTTTACCGCTTTGGAAGTTGGAGTAGATGGTTAGTTGAGAATTTACGTCAAATATCAAAAAAAACAGATTTACATGTTATAGAGAATTTATTAAATATAAGATACCCTCACCTAAGCTCCGATCAATACAAAGGTGATGCGCTAGATGATTTGTTTGCTCCTGTTTGGGGAGCATTTCATCCTAGGCAATTTTATATTGAGTGTGTAGCTACTTTTATAAACTATAAAGATTTTGAATATAATTTTAACGATAATGATGAAAACTTTAGAGTTGACTTTAATCTCAACAATGAAAATATAGAATTGTTTAAGAAGTTTAATTTTCCTGATAAAGGTGAGTGTCAAACTGATTTTAAATTTAATAAAGATTATGAAATTGCTAATGAAATTCAAAATATCTTTAATAATTGGGATGAGGTAATAGGCAGTGATAATTTAGAAGATAAATTGATTACGCTATACGAATTAGTTCGCAAAAAGCCTATTTTTAATTTTTACACACAAGTTTATATAGAAGATAATAGTTGTGCCGATTTTACAAAAAGATTAGAATTGTTATTGCACATATTAAATACATTTAAAAAGGAACAAAAGTGTATATAGTAGGCATAAGCTGCGCAGGAGAGAGCGGAGCGGCATTATTTAAAAACAGTGAGTTAATTTGTGCTGCAAACGAGGAGAGGTTTAGCCGAATAAAACTTGACACTGCATTTCCTATCAATGCATTAGAGTGGTGTCTTAGTTATGCAAATATTGATAAAGAGAAAATAGATAGAGTTGTTTATGGTTTTTCTAGCGGCTGTGAGATACAAGAGGAAAAAATCAATTGGATTAGTGAATTACTTGCCATAGATATTAGTACAAAAGCAGGAGTAATTAAACATGAAAGAGTAATTACGGAGACGACTGTAGATCAAAAAAATTATGAAGAGTTTTTATCCAATATAAAAGTATTTTTTCTTAGAGATATCCCCATAACAAGAGTAAATCATCATATGTCGCATATTGCATCTGCATATATTCCCTCTTGCATGAGAGAAGCAATTGTTGTAACTGCCGATGGCAGAGGCGATTATAGTTCAGTTACGATAGGTATTGCATCTCCTGATGGTTATCGTGGACTTTACGCCGCGCCTAGTTGGAGCAGTTTTGGTTATTTTTATGGAAGAATGACAAAGCTATGCGGGTTTACTCCAAATAGGCATGAAGGAAAAGTAACTGGACTCGCTGCATTTGGGGATTATACTAAAGCTTTATCTTTTGTTCAAAAAATGATTTATATAGAAAATGGAAAAGTAGTTACAAATTTAGGGGATTATTATAAACCTTTTTTCACAAACTATTCAGATTTATTAGAAGAAGAAGCAAGAGAATTCAGCCGTGAAGATTTGGCATCGGCAACGCAATATCATCTGGAGAACATGGTTACGGAGCTTATTAGTTTTTATGCAAAAAAAACAAATATAAAAAATATAGCGCTTGCCGGGGGTGTGTTTTCAAATATCAGTCTAAACCAGGCTATTTATAATATTGATAAAGAGTTTGATGTTTTTGTCTATCCGAACATGGGGGATGCCGGTATATGTGTCGGGGGATGTTACGCTTGGCTTTGGAGTGAGAAAAGGATTTCTTCTAAAAAGATAGATTCGATGTATTTGGGATATAAGATAGATTCACAAAATATATTAAATCAGTTAAAAGCTTATGATTGTACGGCTTACAAACCTGATGATATTTACGCTACCGTTGTAGAGATGCTTAAAGAGGGTAAAACAGTCGGCGTAGTTCAAGGTCAAGCAGAATTTGGACCTAGGGCGCTTGGAAACCGTTCAATTTTAGCGTCACCGCAAAATGGCAATATTATAAAAAGAATCAATAAACAATTAGGGCGTGATATCTTTATGCCTTTAGCCCCTGTAATGATGCTTGATTTGGCTAGTGAATTTGTTGAGTTTAAAGATAAAAATAGTTTTGATAAAGGTTATTTTATGACAATGACTTTTAATGCAAAGCCAAAACTAAAAGAGGTTGCGCAAGCTGTGATACATGTTGATGAAACGGTTCGTCCTCAGTTTGTGACACTAGATAGCAATGAGTTTGTATATAATTTATTAAAAGCTTGGTATATAGAAACAGGATGTCCTGCACTTATAAATACATCATTTAATTCACATGAAGAGCCTATTATCAATGATGAAAAAGATACTCTTTCTTCCTTAGCAAAGGGAGTAGTTGATGTTGTCGTATCACCCCCTTATATAGTGCAAAAAATTTCTAAGAGTTAATTATGAAAAAAAAATCGCTTGTTGAGATTACCCAGACTCCAAACAGACCGTGTATTCACCCTTGGTTTTATTTATGGGTTAATGCTGCAGGAGATGCTACCGTTTGTCCGCAAAATAGAATTCGTTTAGGTTCGTTAGATAAATATTCAATAGAAGAGATTTGGAATACTAAAAAAATACAAGAGATAAGAGAGGACTTTTTAAAAGGCGAATATGAAAAAGCAGGTTGTGAGAGAGAGTGCCCTTACCTTAGGGGAGAGTATAAACATGCAACTAAAAATATCCCGGTTGAGGAACTAATTTTTCCAGATATAAATTTAGAGAAGTTAAAAACAGATAGTGAGTCATATACTAATGTCTTAAGGGCAATAGATGATTATAATTTAGATCTTGCACAAATAAGCAATAAGCCGGTTGTTTTTGATTGTCAAAACATATTAACATGTAATGCCGATTGCATTATGTGTGGACAGCCTCACTCTAGCAAGTTAAAACATTCTGAAATTATTAAAGAAAAAATTGCACAAGCAGGTAGATATCTCTGTTCTTTAAGATGGCAAGGCGGAGAAGTTTTTTTAGATCCTGATTTTATTTCAGATATTATAGATATTTCAAAAAAAGGTAATGCTAATTTAACACAGATAGTAATTACAAACGGCTCATTGTTAAATGATGAAAAAATAGATAGCATAATTCATCAAGCAGGTAAGTTCCAATTTATAGTATCAATGGATGGTGCATCAAAAGAGGTTGTTGATAAAATCAGACATAAACTAAAGTATGAAAAAATTATGAATACATTAATAATTCTGGCAAATAAACAAAAAGAGTTAAATATTTCAAATCTTGTTTTGTGGAATTATACGGTTATGAAGTCAAATATAGCAGAAGTCGCAATTGCAATAAAAGCTGCAGACAATCTCGGTATAAATATAAACCTAGCCGCTATACAAGGCAACTTTGCGGATGAGAATTTTTTTGAGTTTAATTTACTCTCTAAAAAGGAGTGGCTAAATTATATGGTAGAGTGGAAAAGTATTATTGATAGTGTCAAAATAAAAGTTAGCGGGTTAGATGGATTAAAGAATCGCTATAAATTTCAATAAAGATAATAGGAAAAAGATGAATATTTTACTTATGACTGCAATAGCAAATGATCCTCAAGATAGCAAGGGTCTCGCAGATCATATGCCTATTGGATTAGGATATATTGCTGCAAACGTTAAAAAGCTTACCGATTATAATATCGATATAATTGATGTGGAGCACAAAGGCTATGGAATTGACGACCTTATCAATATAATATCAAATAAATCCATTGATGTTTTGGGTATAAGCGCATTTGTATCAAACTATCTGTTTTGTGTTGAATTTACTAATAAAATAAAGAAGCTTTTCCCAAATATTAAAATTGTTTTAGGAGGACCGTTTCCGACAAGTACGCCAGATTTGGTCTTAGAAGATTGTTCTGTTGATGTTGTTGTCAAAGGTGCCGGAGAGATGGCGTTTGTTGATATATTAAGAAATCTTGACTGCGACCCAGACTACTACAAAAAGCATCATAATGTTGTTATAGGATATTTTCCTGATGATATGGATGATCTTCCATCACCTGATTGGAAACTAATGGAATATGATACATATCAGTATTTGCCGCCATGGTCAGATTTTCCGATTTTATCAAGCAGGGGTTGTCCTTATAGATGCAATTACTGCTATAAAATTAACGGAGATATGTATAAAGAGAGGTCGATAGATAACCTTTTTAATGAAGTTTTAGTTGTAGTTAACGAATTGGGGCGTGAAACTTTTATGATGCAAGATGATCTCTTCTTTGTAAAACCACGCAGAGTTATAGAGTTTTGTAACAAATTAATAGAGAGTAATTTAAATATTCAATGGTCTGCAATAAGCCGTATCGATTTAATAAATGAGGAGATTGCAGAGCTTCTATCAAAAGCAGGTTGTAAATCTGTTGGAATCGGAATTGAATCAGGCAGTAAAGATATGCTAAAAGCTATGAATAAAAAACTATCTTTGGAAAAGACGGCAAAAAATCTTGCAATACTTAGAAAGTATAATATAAAACAGATGCCTTATGTAATAGTCGGTTATCCTGGAGAAACACTGGATACTTTAAGGGAGACCGAAGATTTTCTTATTGAGAATAAGATCTATTCAGCTATGACATACTCATTTCCGTTTCCTGCTACAGAACTATGGGAGATTGCACTTTCAAGGGGAATGTTGCCTGAACTAAGAGAGTATTCCAGTAGAAAAAGTTTTGATGTGACAAAATTTCAATGGAATTTTACATCTTTAGAAGAGAGTGTTTTTTTTGATTATGTAGAATCGATGAAATCTCGTATTTTGTCAGCATTTATTGATAATTATTTAAATAATAATATTGATAAATTAGATGATGCAGATAATATTTTTATCTACGGTGTTGGTTTTCTTGGTCGTGGTTTATTTGAAAAATTACAAAACAGCCAATATGTAAAAAAGATAAAATCATTTATTGATGATGATCCGTCTCGCAATAATACGGATTATATGGGCTTGAGGGTATGTAAACTAGATGATGTAAAAATCACAAAGAGTGATTTATGTATTATTGCCAATAGCTATTTTCCAGAAGTAATGGAAAAAAAGGTAAAAAAGCTTGATGACAGTATAAAAATAATTATTTTAGCCTAACAAGTTTAATGACATAAAGAGTTGTAATGCTCCTGAATAAGATTATTATTTATATCATATAAAACTTTAATGTGTGATGGTTTTATTCTATTTTTTATTGGATATAGCGGTTTATTGGAAATCTTAGTTAAAATTTTTGATTTGCTGTTTTGATTAAACTCTATAGTTAAATAGGCTAGCTCAAGCAAAGAGATGTAATACTCTTCATTCCATAATTTTATTAATTCACTTGATGAAGTTTGCTTGCTTGATGACAATGTTTTAACATGCTCATATATTATGTATGAAACCTCGCTTACTTCTGTTAAAAACAATTTTACATTTGCATTTTGTACAGATATCTCTTCATCTCTTATAGCTTTATTAAAAAATATTTGCATTACTTTTGAGTGGTGATCACCAATACCAAAGATATCTGATAACCTAAATATCTTTAATGGGATATTCCAATGTTCTTGATACGATTTCATCATGAGTTCAGATGTTAGCTTTAAAGTAGAGTATATTTTTTGTTTTCCCATTAGTGAAATTTCATCGTTTAAAAGGATATCCACCTCTCTTGTACTAGTTATCATCATCCAACTTGGAGGTAAAACTTCATTTAAAAGCTCAAGCAATTTAATAAGAGATGTTGCAGTATTATGACATGCTTCTATTGGACTAGAAGCAGCTATACCATTTCTTGATACGCCTGCTGTGTAAATCAATCCGTATGAGTCTATATTCTTTAAAAAAGAGATGTCATCCGCGAGCAGCTCAAACATATTTTTATTAATAAAGTGTAAGTATTTTGTACTACTCGTATTTTGAATATCAATACCTATAATGTCATACCCAAAACTATTTAGCAAATTGCCTAAGTGCCTGCCTAAAAAACCTTCTGAACCTACTAATAATATAGTTTTACTATTTTTCATAAAATTCTATAATCTTTTTTACTACAAAAGCAGCCTGCTCTTTGTCTAAAAAAGAGTGTATCGGCAACGATAAAATATTTTTAGAGTATTTTTCTGTCATCTCTAAATTAAAATTATCTAACTTCAAGTGGCTTTGCTTATGGTTTGGCGTATTCCAGTGCACGGCTACTTCAATGCTGTTATCTAAAAGAAATTTCTGCAAAGCATCTCTATCTTTAGCTTGAATTACAAAACTAGATAGAACATCTCTTCTGTTATCCTCATCTAAAATCGGAAGTTTTATCTGCGGCAAGGAAGATAGATTTTTAATATAGTACATTGCCACTTCTCTTCTTGATTTTAGCTCCTCTTCAAATTTTGATAATCTAAATAATAAAATAGCTGCTTGCAGGTTGTCTAAACGGCTGTTATATCCATATAAAACCAATTCTGATTTTGTTTTTTGACCATGATTCCTAAGGAGTAGTAATTGATTGTATATATGCTCATCATTTGTAGTTATTAACCCTCCATCTCCCATACATCCGAGCACTTTCATCGGGTGAAAACTAAAACCGGCGCATACACCGAATGTACCTGCAAATTTATTATGATAAGAAGCGCCAAAAGCTTGTGCCGCATCTTCAAACAGTAACAGATTATGCTTTTTTGAGAGTGCTAAAATCATATCCATATCACAGATTTTACCGTTCATATGCACAACCATGATAGCTTTAGTTTTTTTTGTAATAGCATCTTCAATTTTATTTACATCAATGTTTCCATCGTCATTTATATCTACTAATACAGGTTTTGCACCACAATGAACTATAGTAGAAATCGTTGCAATAAAAGTATGCGATACCGTAATAATTTCGTCGCCGCTTTTTATACCTGCAGCTTTTAAACTTAAAAATAATGCATCTGTTCCGCTGTTTACACCCAACGCATAATTTACTTTTAAATACTCTGCAATCTTTGATTCTAGTTCAGAGACTTCTTTTCTAAGGATAAACTGTCCACTAGAAGCAATCCTAAGAAGTATATCTTGAAGCTCATCTTTGTAGAATTCATATTGAGCTGCCAAATCAATATACGGTACATGATAACTATTTGCCATTTTGCATATTCCTTTATTTAAAATTCTACTTGGTAAAAATTATTTAAACAGGTTTTTATAACACCCATTTAAGTGAATATGTAGTATTTTACTTAAATAAATAACATATAAAGATTAAATAAATGTACAAAGATACATATTTTTTAGATTCCAAAGAGGCTCTTCGCGTTGCAAGTGAGCATAACAGATGGGGTGTGGATGTCGCTTATAATTTACAAGCTTGTTACTATGACGGGCAAAAGATAGAGAGTGATTTGCCGAACCTTTTTCATTTGCCCATAGAGAATCTGCTTGAGGGTTTGGTTTATGGGCGAGAGAGAATCCCTGAAATAATAGATTTTTCCGGACTTGATATTTCGTCTAAAGTAAAAATGGAAATTTTAACTCATTTTGATATGACTATAGAACAAGCAAAGCAGTACAGAGTGCAAATAAATTCAAAATACTTAAGTGAAATAAAAAACTTTAAACTTGATTTTAGCGAGCCGCTCAGATTTTATCTTATGGCAAACGACCAAACGACGGTAATGCAGTTCGTATCAAAAAGTATAGCAGACACCTTAAAAGAGAAGGGTTGTGATGTTTTATTTGATTTATACAGAGGCACGGAAGATATTACATGTTTTAAAAAAATATATGAATATAAGCCGCATGTAACAATAAATATCAACCATTTAAACAATCGATTTTTAGGTAATGATGTTTTTAATTTTGTCTGGTTTCAAGACCCGATGGAACATCTTGTAGATAGCTCTGATTTGTATATTAGGAATAGAGATTATATCTTTTCATTACTGCCTGCTTTTGACATGTTGCTTGAGAAAAAAAGCATACCTTTTCAAAGACAAAATTTTTGTATAGACAGTACAAAATATAAAATTGATAAAACTGTTAAAAGAGAGAAAAAAATCGTATTTATAGGAAGTGCGTACCACGGAGAAGACTTAGATCGCATTAATGTTTTGGAAGTAATAGATTATATTATGAACTTGTTCCAAAATGGCGAAAGCTTTTCAAATGAAAAAATGGATGAGATAGTTAAGAAATTTTCTATAAATAAAACATTTTTAGAAACAAGAGTAATGTCATATATAGTTAGAGATTTGAGCGTATTATGGCTTTGTAGTATAAAATCTGATTATGAAGTAGAGGTTTATGGCTGGGGATGGGATAGCTATGAAGCAGTACGTCCATACTATAAAGGAGTTTTAAAATATGGTGAAGAGATAGCTAAAGTATATAATAGTGCAGCGTTTGCTTTTGCTCCGCATTTTAGTTATGCACTTCAAAACAGAGTGCTTGAAGCTACTGCTTGTGGAGCTATCCCAATTGTCTATGACCGTAGAGGTGTAAGTGATGAGCCTGTGTATGACGAAGCTATGTACTATTTTAAAACATTTGAAGATTTGCGAAATATTTTAATGAATAATAAAATAGAAGAGAAAGATTTTAGCAGGCTCCTAGAAGAGCACAGTTATGTGAGGTTTGTAGATAAAATTTTAGATACCATACAAAAGAGTTTACAAAATGAGTGATAAATTTAACATTGACTCGCATAAACTAAGTTTACACCCGATAAGAGTTTCAAGATGGCTTGAAGCAAAAGATGATTGGGAGAGATTAAAAAAAATCTACCCTGTTTATGTAGAGATTTCGCCTTATGGCGGATGTAACCACAGATGTACCTTCTGCGCACTTGATTATATGGGGTATGAGAATGTAGGGCTTGAGTTTGATACGCTAAAAAACACACTTACAAATATGGCTCAAAACGGTGTAAAGAGTGTTATGTTTGCAGGCGAGGGAGAACCGCTTCTTTTTAAAGATTTGGATTTGATAGTAGAGCATTGTAAAAAAGTAGGAATTGATACCTCTTTAACGACAAACTTTGTTCCGTTAAACAAAAAAAATATCGAGAAATGTATTGAAAACTGCTCATGGATAAAAGTGAGTTTAAATGCGGGGACAGCTAAAAGTTACGCCGAGATTCATAGAACAAAAGAGATGGATTTCAAGAGAGTTACGGATAATCTAAAATATGCTCTTGAGTATAGAAGGGCCAATAACCTTACATGTACAATCGGAGTGCAGATGCTTTTGCTTCCTGAAAACAAAGATGAAGCAAAAATTTTAGCCCTTACATGTAAAGAGATGGGAGTTGATTATCTGGTAATTAAACCATATTCGCAACATCTCTCAAGCAAAACACATAAATACGAAGATATAGACTACGCTACTATGCTTCATCTTGAAGAGGAGCTGAATGCAATTTCAGATGAGAATTTCAACGTAGTATTTCGCGCAAATACGATGAAAAAGTATGTTGAAAAAAAACAGCCATATACTACATGTCACTCAACACCGTTTTTTTGGGGTTACATTGCAGCAGACGGTAAAGTATTCGGCTGTAGCGCATATCTGGGTAAGGATGAGTTTTGCTACGGAAATATTTATGAGAACAGTTTTTCGCAGATTTGGGAAGGAGACAAAAGAAGAGTCTCCTACAACTATGTACAAAATGAGTTGGACATAAAAAACTGCAGGGTTAATTGCAGAATGGATGAGGTAAATCGCTATTTGTGGAGACTAAAAAATCCGCAAGAACATGATAATTTTATATGAAAACGCAAACTGCTAATATTCAAAAAAATGGCACTCTATATATAGAGATAAAAACTCTGCTGCAAAATGCAAGAAATAGAGTTTATCAAACCATAAACACAACAATGACAGAAACCTATTGGCAGATAGGAAAAAGAATTGTTGAAGAGGAACAAAACGGGCATAGCAGAGCGGAGTATGGAGCGGGACTTATAAAAAATCTTTCAGATGAACTCACAATAGAGTTTGGTAAAGGTTTTTCGGTAGATAATTTAGAAAATATGCGAAAATTCTATTTGGTTTACTCAAAATCGGAGACAGCGTCTCGGAAATTTGCTCTTAGCTGGTCGCATTATATTTTTCTTACCAGAATAAACCATGAAGACGAAAGAAATTTTTATGAAATAGAAGCTATGCAAAATAGCTGGACTCTAAGAGAGTTAAAAGATCAAGATATTGGGCAGATGATGATGTATGTAAACTATTTTGACCGAGTAGAAAAAACAGAAGATGAAAATCTAACTATTGGGATAATTCTTTGCAAAGATAAAAGTAAGGCACTTGTTGAGATGACACTTCCAAAAGAGAATAGACAAATTTATGCAAGTAAGTACCTCACAATCTTACCAAATAAAGAGGAGTTGCAAAAGCTTTTGCAAGAGGAAATTAATGAGTAAACTATATAAAAAAATGAAATTTAAATCTAAAAAGAGATGCAAATGAAAAAACAAAAAGCAGTTGTTACGGGAGGAGCTGGATTTATCGGCTCACACATGGTTGATTTGTTGGTATCTAAAAACTATAAGGTTACGGTCATAGATAATCTTGCAAACGGCAGATTGGACAATCTTGAACACCATAAAGGCAAGATAGAGTTTGTTCAAGTCGATATTGGGGATTATGAGGTTGATTTAACTCCTTACTTTGAAGATGCTCATTATGTTTTTCACTATGCCGCACTCGCTGATATAGTTCCATCTATAAACAACCCTCTAAAGTATCATAAAGCAAATGTTGACGGAACATTGCAGGTTTTAGAAGCTGCAAAAAAGAGTAAAAATCTTAAAAAATTCATCTATGCGGCTTCTAGCTCATGTTATGGAATCCCTGAAATCTATCCAACTCCGGAATCAAGTCCAATAAAACCGGAGTACCCTTATGCACATACAAAAACGGTAGGCGAACAGTATGCTATGCACTGGGCTAAGGTTTACGATATGCCGGTAATTTCTATGAGATTTTTTAACGTTTACGGTGTAAGACACAGAACAAGCGGAGCATACGGCGCCGTATTTGGCGTATTTTTGGCTCAACTGCTTAACGATAAACCTTTAACGATTGTCGGAGACGGAAAGCAGACAAGAGATTTTACTTATGTGACCGATATAGTCGATGCTTGCTATTTGGCAAGCCAAAGTAACTTTACGAATGAAATCTTTAACGTTGGAAGCGATAACACTTATAGTATTAACTATTTGGTCGATTTACTAGGCGGAGATAGGGTTTATATACCAAAAAGACCGGGTGAGCCTGATAGTACTTATGCAGATATTAGAAAGATTAAAAGAGAGTTAGGCTGGTATCCTAAGGTTAGTTTTGAAGAGGGGGTAAAGATAATGCTTGAAAATATAGAGCTGTGGAGAGAAGCTCCTCTTTGGGATGAAAATAGCATTAAAGAGGCTACAAAAGATTGGTTTGAATGTTTGGGAGATAAATAGGTGTTGAGTTCACAAGAGATACGAAAAGAGACGATAGCACTATCTTGTAATAGTCAAGCCGGACATTTGGCTCCATCGCTTTCAACTGTTGAGATGTTAATAGTACTTTTTCGAGATTTTTTAGAGTATGACAAAAACGATGCAAAAAGCCAGAAAAGGGACAGACTCATTTTTAGCAAAGGGCACGGCGCATACGCTTACTATGTTATTTTAAATAAACTCGGGTTTTTGCCTAAAGAGGAGTTAGAGACTTTTTACGGCAGTGCGTCCATAAAAGGGTGTTTGACTCAAAATTTAGACTATATGATAGAGGCTTCGACCGGTTCTTTGGGACATGGTCTGCCAATAGCAGTAGGTATAGCTCAAGCATTTAAAATGCAAAATAAAAAGAATAAAGTTGTTTGTATAGTAGGGGATGGAGAGATGCAAGAGGGAAGCAACTTTGAAGCACTTGCACTAGCATATAGATTTGAGCTTGACAACCTGCTTTTAATTGTTGATGCAAACGGACTTCAAGCTATGGATAGAGTTGAAAATGTAGGACTTGATAATGACAGACTATCCAAAGTTCTGAATGCTTATACGGATAATTTTAATAGGGTTGATGGTCATAATGAAGAGTTTTTAAAAAGTGCTATGAATAAATTTTTCAACGATAAAAACAATACTTTGTCAATTTTAGTATGTGATACCGTTAAAGGTAGAGGGATTGAAATGTGTGAGAACTCAATTGCATACCACTTTAGATGTCCGACTCAAGATGGATATGTAATAGGTTGTGATGATGAGTAAATTAGTTTCAAAACAAGAAGTTATGCGTGAGATATATCACTATTTTGCGAAAGATGACAAGATGACGCTTCTTGTCGGAGATATGGGTTTTGCTGTACTGGATGATTTTTTTAACAATCATAAAGAGAGAACTTTTAACACCGGAATTTGCGAACAGGCAACTATTAGTATGAGTGCAGGAATGTATCTAGCCGGTCTCAAGCCGATAGTTTATTCACAAGTGCCGTTTTTGATTATGAGAGCGTATGAGCAGATACGATATGATTTAAATGAACACAAAATGGATGTTAAACTAATCGGCGTAGGTGCCGATAACTACTTTGAGAAGCTCGGCAGAAGTCACTGTATGGATAGTGATGATGTGCAAATGATGAAAATCTTTAAAAATTTTATGATTTTTGCACCGACAAAAGAGAGTTTAAAAGAAGATATAAAAAGAATGTTTGGGTATAACGGTCCTACATATTTAAGATGCATATAAAGGGGTAAAAATGGCAGAATTAATTTTAGACGGCTCTAAAATTTTATGGCATCAAGATAGATTAAATGAGTGGAAAAGAGGTGATAGGATTGTTCCGATTACCATAGATATGGCTCTTACTCAGGCTTGTCAGTACAACTGCGAATTTTGTTATGCAAATATGCAAAGAAATAAACCGCATAAGATTACATTTGAAATTATGAAAAACTTTATGGATGATTGTGCAGAGGTCGGTGTTAAAGCAATAAGCTTAGTGAGTGACGGAGAGAGTACGGCAAACCCTATCTATGAAGATGTAATAGTATATGGGAAAAAAGTCGGACTTGATATGGCGATAGCTACTCATGGAAATACGCTCACAGAAGCAGTTCTACGAAAAATATTACCCGCTCTTACATATCTTAGGTTTAATTTCAGTGCAGGAGAACCTGCCAGATATAGTGAAATCATGGGTGTGCCGCAAGAGAAATTTTACGAGACATGTGAAAATATAAAAACTGCGATGAGGGTTAAAAAAGAGTTAGGTCTTGATGTAACAATCGGTATGCAGATGGTATTTATGCCAAAGTACAGTGACCAGATTATACCTCTTGCCAAATTAGGAAAAGAGTTAAAACCGGATTATCTTGTTATAAAACATTGCAGTGATGATGAACATGGAACTTTAGGTGTTGACTATAACGAGTATGAAAAATCTTATGATTTGCTAAGAGAGGCTGAGAGTTATAGTGATGATGAGTATTTAGTAAAAGCAAAATGGTCTAAAATAACATCAAAGGGGATAAGAAACTATAGTAGATGCTACGGGACACCATTTCATCTTCAAATGTCGGGAACAGGGCTTATAGCACCGTGTGGAAGTTTTTTTAACGAGAAGTATAAACAGTATCATATAGCAAATATCACAGAACCTGGTGTGAGGTTTAAAGATATACTAAAAAGCGACAGATATTGGGAAGTTATGGATTTTTTAGCATCAGATAAATTTGATGCCTGCAGTATGTGCGAGACTTTATGTCTGCAAGATAAAACAAATGAAGTGCTTGATGCTTATAAAAAAGGTAAAAATTCTCTTGATAAGCCAAGTGCAGATTTACCTCAGCATATAAATTTTATATAGGAAAATTTTTGATGGCTGATACAAAAAAAAGATTATTGCTTATATATCCAAATCAGAGATGGCAAAAAGATGATGTAAATACCGTATGGGATTTAAATCCTGCCACACTTTGTTTGCTCGCTGCCGTTGTAAAAGATATTGTAGATATAAAAATTATAGATGCTCAATTTTATGACATGAGTAAAGAGGATTTTCAAGCTCAAGTTCAAGAGTATAATCCTGATTTTTTTGGAGTATCTGTAATGACATCCGAATATCAGGATACTCTTGATATTGCAATAGATATAGCTAAAAAAATCAATCCTGCTATTATTACTATTGCCGGCGGTATTCATGTCACGACTAAATACAGCTATGCTATGAAAAACAATAATTTGGATTATGGAATAAGAGGAGAGGGCGAATATGCGCTAAGAGAACTTCTTTTGTATTTAACAAATCAGGCATCGTTTCCAAGCAGAGGGATTATCTATAGAAAAGGCAAAGAAGTTATTGCACAAGATCAGGTTTTTATTGAAGATTTGACAAAATTGCCATGGCCCAATTATTCTTTTGTAAAGTTTGAAGATTATGCAAACAGAGGTGCAAGAGTTAGCCCGAATAGACCTACTGCATATCCTACATACAGAATACTTACTACAAGAGGGTGTCCTTTTGGATGCTCTTTTTGTCAGGTTGAACTAATAGCAGGAAAAAAAGTAAGAGCAAGAGACCCAGAAGATGTGGTTAATGAACTTTTGTATATGAAGGAGAGATACGGCATTAAATCGATAATGTTTGAGGATGATAACTTGCTTATGGCACAAGCAGGAAATTATGCTAAAAAACTATTTAGATTAATGATAGAAAAAGAGTTAAATCTTGAGTGGGTAGGGATAGCATTCGCACTATTTTTATTTACAGACGAGATTCTTGATTTAATGCAGAAGTCTGGCTGTAAAGGGGTAAACGTATCGATTGAGTCTGGTACAAAAAGAGTTTTGAAAGAGATAGTAAAAAAACCGATTAAAGATTTAAAACTGATTCCTGAAATTATACAAAAAGTACATGATAGAGGTATATACTGTATTGCAAGTTTTATTATCGGATTTCCTGGAGAAACATGGGAAGAGATAAGGCAAACTATCTTTTTTGCGGAGCATTGCGGTGCAGATTATGTAAAAATATTTGTTGCCGTACCGCTTTATGGAACGGAACTCTACAACATAGCTTTAGCAACAAATTCACTTACGCATGATGATGAATTTCCAAAAACGGACTGGAGACACAGCCAAATAAAATCTGACGAATGGAGTGCAAAAGATATCTCTATTTTAAGAGCATATGAGTGGGACAGAATAAATTTTGCACCTCATAAAATAGATAAAGTGGCTGAAATTTGGGGCGTGGATAAAGAGCAGTTAAAAGAAATCAGAAAAAAAACCAGAGATAGTTTAAAGTTTGTATGATGTTAGATTACTTTAGTAAATTTGGGAAAAATCATAAATGAAAAAAATAAAAGTATTTGTAAGCGGTGACTTTAATATACTTCATCCCGGGCATCTAAGACTTTTAAAGTTTGCTAAAGAGAGCGGGGATTATCTGCTTGTCGGAGTGAACTGTGACAACGTTAGTAACAAAGGTATCAGTCAAGATATAAGATTGGAATCGGTTCGTGCAGCGAGTTATGTCGATGAAGCTTTTATTCTTGATATTCCCGCAGTCGAGTATATAAAAAAACATAAACCAGATATCGTCGTAAAGGGGAAAGAACACGAATTAAAAGATAATCCCGAGACGGATATCTTAAACGGTTACGGCGGAAAATTGCTTTTTAGTTCGGGAGAGATAGGTTTTTCTTCTATAGATTTGCTTAGAAAAGAGTTTTATCTTTTAAATAAAAACCTCAACCATAACAACGCCTATCAGTTGAGACACAACTTTAATTTTAACAGTCTAAAATCAACGATAGAGAGATTCTCAACTCTGAATGTCCTTGTTATAGGGGATACGATAATAGACGAGTATATTACATGTGAGCCTCTTGGCATGAGTCAAGAAGACCCTACCATAGTCGTCTCTCCGCTTATGAACGATAAGTTTATAGGCGGTGCGGCGATAGTGGCAGGACATGCAAAAACGCTCGGCGCGAAAGTAAAATTTGTATCCGTAATCGGCGATGATGCGAACTTCTCTTATGTGGAAGAGGGGCTTAAAAAGCTCGGCATAGAAACCTACCTTTATAAGGACTCAACGCGTCCCACAACTCTCAAGCAGAGATTTCGTGCCAACTCAAAAACACTTTTACGCGTAAACCATCTTAAACAGCACTCCATAAGCAAAGCTATAGAAAAAGATATTCTCAAAGAGATATCCAAACATGTAAAAGATGTCGATTTGATTATTTTCTCTGATTTTAGTTACGGTGTTTTGAATAAAAGTATTATTAACGGTATTATGGCTTTGGCTAAAGACAACTCAGTATTGATGGCGGCGGACTCTCAAAGCTCATCGCAAATAGGCGATATTTCCAAATTTGAAGATATGACTTTGGTAACTCCTACCGAGAGAGAGATAAGGCTCTCTTTGGGCGATTTTGAGTCGGGTTTGGTCGTGTTATCTGATAAACTAGCCCAAAAATCAAGAGCAAAATATATCTTCACAACTCTAGGTGCAGAGGGCGTTATGATATACAACAACACCAAAGGCGAACTCTTAACGGATAACGTAAACGCCCTTAGCTCTATAGTAAAAGACGTAAGCGGCGCAGGGGATTCGCTTCTTACATGTAGCGCTATGGCTCTTTGCGTGGGGGCAAGTGTCTGGGAGAGCGCTTATCTTGGTTCTATTGCCGCGGCTATTCAAGTAAGCCGCGTGGGAAATATCCCGATACAAAAAGAAGAAATCCTTAAAGAGCTAGAGTAGATGAAGGCACTGCTTTTAGCCGCCGGGCTTGGCACAAGACTGCGCCCAGTTACAAACCGTACCCCAAAATGTTTAGTTCCCATCAATGCAAAACCTCTCTTGGAGTATTGGCTTGAAAACCTTGCTCAAGCAGGAGTAGATGAGTTTTTGATAAATACCTCTTATCTCTGTGAGCAGGTCGAGGAGTTTGTCTCTACATGTAAATATAAAGATATGATAACTTTAGTACATGAAAAGGAGCTTTTAAATACAGGCGGAACGGTGTCGGCAAACAGCGATTTCTTCGGTGGCAAAGCGTTTATGCTTGTTCATGCCGACAATCTCTCTTTTTGCGATTTTAAAGCTTTTTTAAACTCACATGTAAACCGCCCGAATGGGTGTGAAATAACGATGATGACTTTTAAAACCGACAATCCTTCATCATGCGGAATCGTAGAGCTTGATGAGTTTGGAGTTGTACAGAAATTTTATGAAAAGGTACAAAATCCGCCATCTGATTTGGCAAACGGCGCAGTTTACATTTGTGAACCGAGTGTCATAGAGTTTATAAAAAGTCTGGGCAAAAAAGAGGTTGATTTCAGTCTTGACGTTTTGCCAAATTTTATGGGAAAAATAAACACTTTTTTAAATGATGTCTATCACAGAGATATCGGCACTGTCGAGAGTTACGCTTTGGCGCAGGTTGAGATAAAACTTAATTTTATTGACTTTTAGATAAAATTTTAATAACAGAATTAATCAATTATTTTCAAAATTTAAAAGCAGTAACTTCTGATGAAATGTATCAGTAAGTTAGGCTATTTGCATACAATAAAGAATAAAAATTACAAGGAACTATCTAATGACAAGTACACAACAACGAACCGAACTACAAAATCAAATTTGGAAAATCGCAAATGATGTAAGAGGGAGTGTTGATGGATGGGATTTTAAGCAGTATATTTTAGGTACTTTATTTTATCGATTTATTAGTGAGAACTTTGCCAATTACATTGAGGGTGGAGATGAGAGTGTCAATTATGCTTCTTTACCAAATAATGTAATAACACCTGAGATCAAAGATGATGCTATCAAAACAAAAGGTTACTTCATCTATCCAAAACAACTATTTGTAAATGTTGCTAAAAATGCAAATGATAATCCAAATCTAAACACAGAGTTAAGTGCTGCATTTTCTGCTATTGAAAGTTCGGCTAATGGGTATCCATCAGAACAGGACATTAAAGGACTCTTTGCAGATTTTGACACTACAAGCAATAGACTTGGAAATACGGTAAAAGATAAAAACAGTCGTTTGAGTTCAGTTTTAAAAGGTGTGGCAGGTCTTAACTTTGGTAAATTTGAAGAGAATCATATAGATCTTTTTGGTGATGCTTATGAATTTTTAATCTCAAAATATGCAGCAAATGCAGGTAAATCTGGTGGAGAGTTTTTTACTCCTCAAAGTGTATCTAAACTTATCGCTCAACTTGCAATGCATAAACAAGAGAAAGTAAATAAAATCTATGACCCCGCAGCTGGTTCTGGTTCACTACTTCTACAAGCTAAAAAGCACTTTGATGCACACATAGTTGAAGATGGATTTTTTGGGCAAGAGATAAACCACACTACTTACAATCTAGCTCGGATGAATATGTTTTTACACAATATCAACTACGATAAATTTAACATAGCTTTAGGTAATACTCTCATAGACCCCCATTTTGGAGATGATAAGCCATTTGATGCGATAGTCTCTAACCCTCCATACAGCGTAAACTGGATAGGAAGCGATGACCCGACACTTATAAACGACGATAGATATGCACCCGCTGGAGTACTCGCACCAAAATCAAAAGCAGATTTTGCTTTTGTGCTTCATTGTCTTAGCTACCTTTCGCCTAGAGGTCGTGCGGCTATTGTTTGTTTCCCCGGTATTTTTTATAGAGGCGGAGCAGAAGCAAAGATACGAAAATATTTAGTAGATGGCAACTATGTAGAGAGTGTTATATCACTAGCTCCAAATCTTTTTTTTGGAACATCAATCGCAGTTAATATCTTGGTACTTTCAAGACATAAAACCGATAATAAAACACAGTTTATAGATGCAAGTGGACTTTATAAAAAACAGACCAACAATAATATATTAACCTATGATGGCGAAAACAATCATATAGAACAGATTATGAAAGTGTTTGATAGCAAAGCTGACATCGCTCATTTTGCTAAGTGTGTGGATAATGAAGCAATTGCAGATGCAGATAATGATTATAACCTATCGGTCAGTTCGTATGTAGAAGCCAAAGATACAAGAGAAAAAGTAGATATAAAAAGTCTCAATGCTGAACTAAAAACAACCGTTTCAAAAATTAATACTTTAAGAAGTGAGATAGATAAGATTGTAGCGGAGATTGAGGCGTGAGCAAACAAAACAAAAATAATCACATCACAATAAGAAGCGCTACCGCAGAATATCTGACATTTATAGCCTCTACAAATGCGGTAAATGAAAATATAGAAATAAGATACGAAGATGAAAATCTATGGCTTACACAAAAACTCATTGCAAAGCTCTATAATGTTGAAGTCAATACCATCAACTACCACATCAAAAAGATATTTGCAGATAATGAACTGGAAGAAAATTCAGTTATTCGAAAATTTCGAATAACTGCAAATGATGGGAAAAATTACAATACGCAACACTACAATCTTTCTATGATTATCGCTATCGGGTTCAAAGTAGATAACGAAAAAGCCGTACAGTTTCGTAAATGGGCAAATAAAATCGTCAATGAATACACCATTAAAGGTTTTAGCATGGATGATGAGCGGCTTAAAAACGATGGTTCGATTTTGACTAAAAAGTATTTTGAAGAACAACTAACACGAATTAGAGAGATTAGACTTAGTGAGAGAAAGTTTTATCAAAAAATTACAGATATTTATGCTACTTCTATCGATTATGATGTCTCGTCCACTGCAACCAAAAGATTTTTTGCAACAGTTCAAAACAAGCTCCATTGGGCAATCCATGGACAAACAGCCGCAGAAGTTGTTTACAATCGCGCAGATGCCAAAAAAGAAAATATGGGATTAAACTCTTGGAAAGATGCACCAAATGGCAAAATACAAAAATTTGATGTAACCGTTGCCAAAAATTACCTAAACGATAAAGAGTTAGCAAGCTTACAAAGGCTAGTGAGTGCTTATCTTGATTTGGCAGAAGATATGGCACAAAGAGAGATACCAATGACCATGAACGATTGGGAGCTTAGACTAAATAGATTTATAGAAGCAACAGACAGAGAAATACTAAACGATAACGGCAAAATAAGTGCAGAAATTGCGAAAGCACATGCTCTAAGTGAGTTTGAAAAATACCGTATAGTACAAGATAAGCTCTATATATCTGACTTTGATAGACAAATAGCTATTTTAGACAACAACAAAAGTAGTGAAGATGAGTAGTATCAAAGAGCTGCTTGAGAGTGTGGAAGTTGAGTGGAAGCCATTATCAGATGGAGATAATTCAGTTGCAGAATTAAGACGAGGTAGAGTAATGTCTAAAACTTACCTTGCTGAAAATATTGGTGATTATCCTGTATATAGTTCACAAACTGCAAATAATGGAGAAATTGGAAAAATCGATACATTTGACTTTGATGGAGAATTTGTTAGTTGGACAACAGATGGAGCCAATGCTGGAACGGTTTTTTATAGAACGGGTAAGTTTTCTATTACTAATGTATGTGGGCTTATAAAAATTAACAACGAAACAGAATTAAACTATAAATTTTTATTTTATTGGCTATCTATTGAAGCTAAAAAACATGTTTATTCAGGAATGGGAAATCCTAAGCTAATGAGTCATCAGGTTTCTAAAATTCCAATTCCAATAATACCTTTGCATGTACAAAATGAAATTGTACGAATCTTGGACAATTTCACAGAGCTTACAGCAGAGCTTACAGCAGAGCTTACAGCAGAGCTTCGTGCGAGAAAAAAACAATATAACTATTATAGAGATAAGTTATTGACTTTTGAAGATGGGGAAGTTGAGTGGAAGGCTTTGGGGAAAGTTCTTGTTCGTACAAAAGGAACAAATATTACTGCTGGTCAAATGAAGGAAATACACAAAGAGGATGCTCCATTAAAAATTTTTGCAGGTGGTAAAACTATTGCATTTGTTAATTTTGGAGATATACCCGAAAAAGATATAAATAAAGAACCATCTATTATTGTTAAATCTCGTGGAGTGATTGAATTTGAATACTATGATAAACCATTTTCTCATAAAAATGAAATGTGGTCTTACCATTCTAAAGATAAAAATATAAATATAAAATTTGTTTATTACTTTCTAAAAATACATGAGGCTTATTTTCAAAATTTAGGTAGTAAAATGCAAATGCCACAAATTGCAACGCCCGACACTGATAAATTTCAAATTCCAATACCCTTTGCAGATGATTCAAAAAAATCATTAGCGGAACAACAAAGAATAGTTTCAATCCTAGATAAATTCGGCACCCTTACAAACTCCATAAGAGAGGGTTTACCGCGTGAGATAGAGCTAAGAACTAAGCAATATGAGTATTACAGAGATCTGCTTTTGAGTTTTCCAAAAAAAGAAGTGGAGGCATAAAATGGCACAAACATTAGAAGAAATCGCCAAACAACTATGTACATCTAAGATTATAAAAAAAATTGTAAAGACAGAAACTAAACAAATTACACCTAAGGAAGTTGAAGAAACAAAACAAGTTCCTAAAGTGCAACTTATTTATGCTTTTAATGGTACAGGAAAAACAAGATTATCAAAAGAGTTTAAAGGGTTAATTGCCCCTAAAATTGAGAGTGAAGATGATGTAATTCAACCATCTCGCAGAAAGATTCTCTATTACAATGCTTTTACAGAGGATCTGTTTTCTTGGGATAATGACTTAGAAAATGATAGTGAACCAAAATTAATAATTAAACCTAACTCTTTTACTGATTGGATCTTGCAAGAACAAGGACAAGATCAAAATATCATAGCTAATTTTCAGCGATACACTGATGATAAATTAACACCGAGATTTAATCAACAATATTTAAAAGATGAAAATGACCCACGTTCTATAGTAAGAGCTTTTTCTGAAGTTAGCTTTTCTTTTAGACGCGGAGATGAAAATAGTATAGAAAATATAAAAATCTCAAAAGGTGAAGAGAGTAATTTTATTTGGAGTGTTTTTTATACACTTTTAAAGCAAGTTATAAGTGCAAAAAATGAAGAAGAATCAAATCAATTTGACTCTTTAGAATATATATTTATAGACGACCCAGTAAGTTCACTAGATGAAAATCACTTAATAGAGTTAGCAATTGATTTAGCACAATTGATTAAATCTAGTAATTTTGAAAAACATAAACTTAGGTTTATTATTAGCACTCATAATCCCCTTTTTTACAATGTTCTTTATAATGAACTTGAAATTAATAAGAAAAAAAGTGGTTATATGCTCACTAAAAATGAGGATGGAACTTTTGAATTAAATGGAAAACATGGTGATTCAAATAAAAATTTCTCATATCATTTATTTTTAATAGAAACAATTAAACAAGCAGTCAAAAATAATGATATAGAAAAATTTCATTTTATGTTATTGCGTAACTTATATGAAAAAACAGCAAGTTTTTTAGGTTATCCTCAATGGTCTCAATTATTACCAGAAGAGGCTAGAGACTCTTATGTGAGACGAATTAATCTTTATAGTCATAAAAGTCTATCAGTTGAAGAAGTTAGTGCGCCAACTACTTCGGAAAAGAGTATTGTTAATTATTTACTTGAACATCTAATAAATGAGTATAGTTTTTGGAAAGAGGTAGAAAACAATGAGTCTTGAAACTAAAACAATAGCAGAATCAAATAACTTTATCGTTTTAGATAAATATACTAAGATTGACCAAGAGGGTAGCTCTTATCAAAGTGAAGCTGATTTGGAAAATGAGCTTATCAAAGATTTAGATGCTCAAGGTATCAAATATGAAAGTGATATAAACACTCCTGAAAAACTATTGGCAAATGTAAGAAAGCAATTTCAAGAATTAAATAAAGTAGAATTCTCAAATAACGAATGGAATCGTTTTGTAGAGGAATATCTGGACAAACCAAGTGATAATATTATAGACAAAACTCGTAAAATTCACGATAATTATATCTATGACTTTGTATTTGATGATGGTCGTATTAAAAATATCTATCTAGTTGATAAAAAAAATATTGCTAGAAACAGAGTACAAGTGATAAAACAATTTTCTCAAAAAGGGACACAATCAAATCGTTATGATGTAACAATCTTAGTAAATGGTTTGCCTTTGGTTCAAATAGAACTCAAAAAACGAGGTGTTGCTATTAGAGAAGCTTTCAATCAAGTGCATAGATACTCTAAAGAGAGTTTTAATAGTGAGAACTCATTATATAAATACTTACAGATTTTTATCATCTCAAACGGAACTGATAGCAGATACTTTGCAAACACTACAAAAAGAGATAAAAATAGCTTTGATTTTACAATGAATTGGGCAAAGTCTGATAATACGCTTATCAAAGATTTAAAAGATTTTACAGCTACATTTTTACAAAAAAGGACTTTGCTTGATGTACTAATCCACTATAGTGTTTTTGATGTTAGTAATACTTTGCTTATCATGAGACCTTATCAAATAGCAGCAACTGAACGACTTATTTGGAAAGTAAAAAGTTCTTATGAAGCAAAAAGATGGAGCAGTATTGAGAGTGGTGGATATATTTGGCATACAACGGGAAGCGGTAAGACACTCACAAGTTTTAAAGCTGCTAGACTAGCAACTGAGCTTGATTTTATAGATAAAGTGTTTTTCGTAGTTGATAGAAAAGACCTTGATTATCAAACTATGAAAGAGTATCAAAGATTTTCTCCTGATAGTGTAAATGGCTCAGATAGCACGGCAGGACTAAAGCGAAATATAGAAAAAGATGATAATAAAATCATTGTAACAACTATCCAAAAACTAAATAACTTAATGAAAAGTGAAAATGATTTGGAGATATATGCTAAACAAGTGGTTTTTATTTTTGATGAAGCTCATCGTAGTCAGTTTGGTGAAGCTCAAAAAAATTTAAAGAAGAAATTTAAAAAATTTTATCAATTTGGTTTTACTGGGACTCCTATTTTTGCAGGCAAAAATGCTTTAGGTGCTGAAGATACGGCAAGTGTATTTGGTCGTGAGTTGCACCCTTATGTAATTACCGATGCGATACGAGATGAAAAAGTTTTAAAGTTTAAAGTAGATTATAATGATGTAAGACCACAATTTAAAGAGTGTGAGAGTGAAACTGATGAGAAAAAGTTAAGTGCATTTGAAACTAAACAAGCATTACTCCACCCTATAAGAATAAATGAAATCACTCAGTATATTTTAAATAATTTCAATCAAAAAACACATCGTTTGCAAACAGGCTCTTATGGCTTTAATGCAATGTTTGCGGTAAGTAGTATAGATGCCGCGAAGCTTTATTATGAAGCTTTTAAGAATTTGCAAAAAGGAAAAGAGAGACCTCTAAAAATTGCTACTATTTTTTCATTTGCAGCAAATGAAGTGCAAGATGCCGTTGGAGATATAGCTGATGAGAACTTTGAACCAACTGCAATGGATGCAAGTGCAAAAGAGTTTTTAAGTGCCGCAATTGATGATTATAATAAAATGTTTGGAACAACTTATGGAGTGGAAAGTAAAGAGTTTGCAAACTACTATAAAGACCTTGCAAAAAGAGTTAAAAGTAAAGAAATTGATTTATTGATTGTCGTTGGAATGTTTTTAACTGGATTTGATGCACCAACTTTAAATACTCTGTTTGTTGATAAAAATCTAAGATACCATGGTTTGATGCAGGCATATTCAAGAACTAATAGAATTTATGATGCCACTAAAACTTTTGGAAATATTGTAACCTTTAGAGATTTAGAAGAAGCGACAATTGATGCTATAACTTTATTTGGGAATACAAATACTAAAAATGTGGTTTTAGAAAAAAGCTATACTGAATATATGCAAGGCTTTACTGATACAACAACAGGAGAAGCACGAAGAGGTTATCTTGATATAACCGAAGAGTTGCAACAGAAATTCTCTAATCCTGACGAAATAGAAAGAGAAAAAGATAAAAAAGAATTTGCAAAACTCTTTGGTGAATATCTCAAAGCTGAAAATGTGTTGCAAAACTATGATGAGTTTGCAGGCTTAAAAGCACTACAATATTTAGATATTGATGATTTAAAAGCAGTTGCAGAATTTAAAGTTAAACATTATTTAAGTGATGAAGATTTTAATAAAATGCAAGAGATTGAAATACCATCAGAGCGTTTGATTCAAGATTATAAGTCAACTTATAATGATATTAGAGAGTGGATTAGAACTCAAAAAGCATCTGATGAAAAAGAAAAATCTATTATTGACTGGAATGATATAGTATTTGAGATTGATTTACTTAAATCTCAAGAGATTAACCTTGATTATATTTTAGAACTGATATTTGAACACAATAAAAAAGTCAAAGATAAAGTAGCACTTGTTGAAGAGGTAAGAAGAGTAATTAGAGCTAGTTTAGGTAATCGTGCTAAAGAAAGTTTAGTTGTAGATTTTATTAATCAAACAAATTTAGATGAGATTTTAGATGCAGCTAGTATTATTGATGAATTTTATAAATTTGCACAAGCTCGACAACAAAAAGAAGCAAATGAATTAATAAGTGATGAAAATCTAAATGAAGAAGCTGCAAAGCGGTATATTATAGCTTCATTAAAACGAGAATATGCTAGTGAAAATGGTACTGAACTAAATGCAATTTTACCAAAAATGAGCCCGCTAAATCCACAATATTTAACAAAAAAGCGAACTGTTTTTCAAAAAATCGCTGCATTTGTTGAGAAATTTAAAGGTGTTGGTAGGAAAGTTTGATTTTAATCAAGAGAAAAGTTTACCCAATGGGTTGGGTAAAAAGTTGGGTGATAGGTTGGGTGATACACAACAAAATATCTTAGCACTTATGCAAAACAATCCAAAAATCTCCATAATTGTACTTGCATCTGAGCTTGGCATCAGTACAACAGCCATAGAAAAACATATTAAGACGCTAAAAGAGCAAAATATTATTAAACGAATTGGCGGTGCCAAAGGCGGATATTGGGAGAAGCAAACAGCAACTGTTTTAGTCAAAGAGTTTGAAGAAAAAGGTATTTTAAAAGAGATTACGGGATATGAGAGAAACAAGTTATTTGTATTTGATAAGTATCTGAGTATCTATAGTCAGAGTTAAGGCTCTAAACTTTTCTATAGATTTTTATAGTCAAGTTTAAGGCTCCAAACTTGACTAAGGATTTTTATAGTCAAACTTGAAGATGATGCGTAGGTGGATAAGAGAAGCACCGCACTTCTAAGGCACATTTAGGACGGGAATAATGGATATTTCTTAGATATTTAATAAATAGAGTTTTTATCCCTCTCTTGAAACTCCACTGATAAACTTAGTTTATTTGTGTATTCGTCTAGGATTCTCAAAAGTGCTTCGCATAACAGAGTGTTTAACTCTTTTACATGTATATCCGTATGAGTAAGTTCTTTTGTATTGAAAAAGTCAAATACAAAAGTCATAACTGCTTTAAAATACTCTTGCAAGATAAGCGATATATCATAACCGATAGTCGATGTCTCATTTGTTAGCCTTGAAAAGAGCAGTACCAAAGAGCCTAAAAATTCGCTGTAAGTGTCAAAATAGTAGCTACTTTGCGCAGCTACTTTTTCCCTTAGCCCTAGAGCGTGATAGAGTTTTTCTCTTAAAAGGTTCAGCTCATCAGCGCTCATTGATGATGAAGAGTTTTGCGTAAAAGCACTCTTTAGCTCATTAAATAGAGCTTTTTTATCTATTTTTGCAAACGTTTTCGTATCAATACTCTTTGGCTGTTTTGAAATCGTATTGTGAAAATATGCGCCGTTATTTAGGTTGTAAACATTTTGAGTCTCTTTTTTAAAGCCCAAAGATGAAGTGTTTATCGAATCTATGGATAAAAGAAATGCAGGAGTCGTAAAGACCTCTTTTTGGAAATTGCCGGCAGTTTTTATAACTGTTTTTGAAAACTCCATGACGTCATTGTGAGTGTGCGCAGAATCCAAATCGAGATTTTTGCTAAAGTGGTGTTTGCTAGAGTGTGTAGAGCCGGTTTTTTCATCAAGAGCCAAATCCAAACCAAGCAGATACAACTCTTTAACACCGAGTGCTAAGAGCATCAGGTAAGTCGTAGAGCCGACACATGCCGCAGATAGGTTTCCGATGTTTAGCTTATAAGAAGTACCGTTTTCATAAAAGAAAATATTCTCTTTTTTTAACTTTTGAACAACTGAGCCTTGAATCCTTGCAGAGAAGAAAAAGAGTGTGTCGTCTAAAAAACCGATGGATTTGAGCCTGTCAAAATGGGCGGTGCTTGATTCAAAAGCGTCCATGTGCGTGACTATGTCGGGAACAATCTCCTCTTTTTCCAAAATATTTAGAGTCGAAGAGAGCGCTACTATAATAAATTTATCTCTGTTTGGTTTTAGCCACTCTATGTTTGCTTGAAGTGATGGACCAGCCGCGAGCATGATAACGGGCTTTGTATCTAACGACGTATTTTCGTACGAGCAGAGCATATTTAAAAACATGTAGTTTTCGTCTATATATTTTAGCGGAGTCAGGTACTGTGTTAAGATATCTTTATAGAAAAATACATTTTGCGATTGTGAGACAACCCTTAAATGAAACTCTTTCATCTTCTCTTCGCTATGGCTTAGCATAGGAAAATACTTGATGTAGTGGTTATAGTAAAATTTGTCGCTTAAAAATTTGTTTGCTTTAGCGGCGAACTCTTCATTAGAGTCAAAAATACAAAACGTCAGGCGGCTTTTTTTTGCCAACTCATCATAGTTTGTAATAAATAAAGAGAGCTTAAACAGCTCTATATCGTCCTCAACTATTAAGTACATGTCGGCGTTGATTTTTTTATCTATCCCGGTAATGTGCGTTCCAAGTCCTACGCCAAAAAAGATAAATTTTTTTATACTCATCATTTCAGATTTTGACTCAAGATTATTTTTTATATATTTTAGAGTCGGTGCAATATCTATAAAATGCTCTGTATCTATTTCGATTGGGAGCTTTTTAAAGGTTTCAAACAGATTTTCATCTCTCTTGAAATTAACGCTTTTACTAGCCAGTGAGGCATACTCTTTACTGCTGGAGTTATAGAGATAGTTGCCGCTTGAGAGTTCTACGACATCAAAGTAATTATCTCTTACGATAAGCTCGTATCTGTTGTTATACATGTTATTCTCGATAGCCGTATCAAATGCTAGAAGTTTATTGTAAATATCTCTATGCTCTCTTGCTAAGAAGCGTATATTTTCATGAAATGTTATCGCAGCGCTCTCGTTTAAATCGTTTGACATGTAAAGATATCCTTATTTTATAACTCGCACAATCTCAAAAGCTTCGACATATTTTTTACCGACTCTCATACCGTTGTATTTAGCATTAAGTTCTATCGCTTCTAGGCTTCGCGGATGCGGGTATGGGCAAAGTTCCGAGCCGTACTCTCTCATAGCCTTAAGTTTTAAATCCAAAGTTTCGCTAATGTCAAAAAAAGTATTTGGAGAAAAGCAGAGCGGATAGTTCCACTCGGTAGAGCTTAAAACTTCAAAACTGTAAATCTCTTTTACACATTCCGCTTCCATGGGTCTTGTGGCTGTAATTACGGCGTTGTAAGTAATTCGGTGGTCTATATTTAAATCGTTTTTATAGTGCGTAAAAATAATTTCAGGTTGCACTTCATCTTTTACTTTTATTACGGCTTTTACGATATCTAGCAAATCGACGCTGTCAAATCTGTTGTCGGCAAAATCACATGTATATACTTTTTTTATTCCTATAACGGCATTTGCTTTTTGTGACTCTTCGTTTAAAACTTCTAACTCATCTTTGGAGTTGTTCGCCTCTCTTGATGTTTTGCCTTCTCCAAGTATAAGCGTATATGCCTCATAACCCTCTTTGATAAGCCTCGCAACAGTGCCAAAACATCCGAGAACTTCATCATCTGGATGTGCGGCTACAATCAGGATTCTTTTACTCATTTGGCACTCTCTCTTTTGTAATATTGTCTCTTAGAATAATCTCTTTTGGATTTTCTTCATTAAATAGCAAATCAATTATACCCATATATGGATGGAAGGTTTTTGAATTTTGAGCATAAATAGGGTGTTTATAGTTTTGAAAATAGGGTTTGATACCGTTTTGATTTAAAATTTTCTCATCCGCATATTCTTTGCCAAGCGCGCCAAAAATAAAGGTGTCGGCTTTTAGTTCTTTGCTCATCTCTATCACATAATCAAGTTTTTTTGACTCTATGTGAAGCGTTGAAGCGTAGATGATTTTTGTATCAATGCTCATATAATCAACCAAAAAATTCAAATAAGCATTTGTGTAGTCGATTAAAAAACTGCTTTTTATGTCATAAATTTTTCCAAGTTTGTTAAAAACTTTCTCAAAATAGGGAGATTTTTTATACGACTGTTCAATACTTTTTTTATGTTTTATTCTCCACATGTCGGTAGCAATTTTCATCTCTTTTATGCTCTTTGATTGATAATCTTTCATCTCAAGAGGAATCGTGAGCATTATCTCATTTGAGTTTTGAAGTATTTTGTTTCGGTTTATAAAAGAGTTTTTCTCAAACTGCACATCGTCCATAACGACAAAAATATCACTTAGCAATATTTTATGCATAAGCCCAAGCCAAGGGTTGTATGCGCTTTGGTGTGCAGAGATTATCATGACTCTCTTTTTTTGTTTAGCTGATTTTTAATGAGTGTCTCAACTTCGTCGCATGGAAATTCATAGATATCACGCTCTCTCCATTTTTTTCTTGCAAGTTCGACATAAGGCTCTATCAGTTTCCAATCATCCCCCGGAAAGTTTCTTCTTGTATTATCCATTCTAAAGTTAAGTCCTGCAATCCAGTAGATAGGAGAAACCATCAGTTTTTGATTTGCCCACCCCTTCATAGTCTTTGGCGGAGTAAATTTCGGATAACCTTCTACGCCGTTGATTGCATCTTCATACATAGGTCCGGGTGGGTAGGGAGCATAAGTGTAGATTGATATTCTGGCATGAGGGTCGGTTGCTACAATCCAGTCTATCAAATCAAGCGTATCCATAAGCATCTCATGCGTCTCTCTGGGCATTTGTGCCATAAAGCTGTACATAACGGAGAAATTTGCTTTGCTTACGTTTAAAACAGCTTCTTTGATGGCATCAACGCCGTGACCTTTTTTGATTATCTTTTTTAAAAAGTAGTCGTTTCCTGATTCACAGCCTACTTCCAAAGAGTAGCATCCCGATTCTTCTAGTGCTTCTACCATCTCTTTTGTCAGATAAGGCGTACGCAGATTTCCGTCCCATTTAACGCCAAGTTTTTTTAAAATCGCACCTATATCTTTGATTCTTTGAACTCTGTCCATTCTATGCGTTTTGTTTTCATCTTTGTCGAAATAGTTTCCAAACGTCATATTAGGGTCGGAAAATGATATCTCTTTAAAGGGAATGTCTTTATGCAGAGTGTTTAGCTCATACTCTATGGTCTTAATGTCTTTTGGAATCCAGAGAGATTTTACTGCGCAAAATGTACATTGATGGGGACATCCTCTTGATGTAAAGTACTGCATCTCCGTTCGTTCATAGTGGTATTTTGTTCGCTCGTTATATGGAAAAAGGTCTTCTCCGTAAACTTTTTCGCTATAAACTTTATCTACGAAATCTTCCGCTAAAACATCATTTGGAAATATCTGTGCATGATAACCTCCGACGGCAGTAATAATATCGGGATTTATATTTTTTGCTTTTATCAAAATATCGGCGGCTTGACCTGTTTGATAGCCTGTAAAAGCGCTTACTGCAATCTCTTTTGAGTTTTTTATCAACTCTTCAAGCATCTCATCGGAGTCAAATCTCTCATCGTAATATGCTACTTTTTTGCCCTGCGACTCAAAAAGCGCGCCCGGGTACAAGATGGAAAGAGGCGTTAGCTTTACGGGTGAATCGCTTGTAGGCTTAGGGTATGCCATCAAAATATCATATTTCATAGTATCTCTCTTTTACCGTTGCGGGGTTTCCCGCTATGAGTGAATAAGGTGGAATCTCACCCAGATTTATTAAAACCGCACCTGCTGCAACAACGCTGTGATGCCCTATTTTTACATATCCGCCGATAAAAGAGTGAGAACCGACAAATACGTTATCTTCTAAAATTATCTCTCTTCTTTGTATCTCATCGCTTAGTCCAAGTGTCAGTTTATGCGAATCGGCACAGTTTATAGAGACAAAAGAGGCGATATCGCAGTTTTTGCCGATAGCGACTTTTGATTTGTTGGCATTTACTTCACTAAAGAGACCTATTGTCGTACCTTCTCCTATGCTGTAGTTACCCGACATGTAAATAAGCGGATGAATATTGTTCTGTGGCAGTTCCAAGGAATCTATAACTTTTGTTTTGAACTCTTTCAACGTAAATCCTTCAATTTTATAGGATAATTTTTCTCTATCTTATTTTTTACTTCTCTGCCTAGAATATATTTTAGCTCTTTTGGCGTAAGCGTATCATCATTTTGTACTCTTTTAAAAGATACGTTTTTAGATGTAATAAAATCGCCGATTTCAAGCTTGACATCGGCTACAATCGACCTTCTTGCAATTTTTCTCATCTCCAACTCTTTTGAAGTAGGCTTTAGCTCTGAAGTGCCGATGGCTTTTTTGATAGACCTTATATCATCGACATATTTTTTAAGTTCGCTCGGATTTATGCTAAATCTATGGTCGGGTCCTGCCATAGAAGTATCAAGTGTGAAATGTTTCTCAATTACTTTTGCACCAAAACATACAGAGCCAACTGCGGCGGCACTCCCTATAGTATGGTCGGAAAAGCCAACCTTTACGCCAAAAGCATCTCTTATTGTCGGTATCTTTTTAAGATTTACTTCCTCTGCCTCGGCAGGATATGACGACACGCAGTGAAGAACGGTAATATCTTCGTTTTTGGTCTCTTTTATAGCACTTACGGCATCTTCTATCTCACTTGCATAAGACATACCTGCGGAAATTATCATCGGTATTTTTTTTGAAGCGTAATATTTTAAAAGCCCTAAGTTTGTCAAATCATCGCTTCCGACTTTGATAAAAGGCAGCTTTGTAAGCGAGAGAAGAAAATCCAAATCTGACGGATTTTGAGCGGTTGAAGAAAAAATAATCTCTTTTTCTTTGCAGTATGCGATTATCTCCTGCCATTCATCTTTGCTAAACTCATATCTTTTAAACATATCAAGCATAGACTCGGTAACTTCTTTGTCTTGTGATATGTAAGTGTAGGTCTGATTCGGGTCGCTTATAAACTCCTCGGCTTTAAACGTCTGAAATTTAACACAATCAACTCCGCACTCTTTTGCTTCATCTATCATCTTTTTTGCAATCTCAACACTACCGTTATGATTGATGCCGACTTCTGCAATAATGAATATACTCAAACTATACCCTTTACATGTTGTTTCAATTTTTTAGCATAAAATTTATCAATAGCCAAAAATCTTTTTCGTTTTAAATAGCGGTATATATCGTCCTGATTGGAGGCAGTTTTAATAGCAATGAAGGGAAGTTTCATAAAATAGACCTCATTTAGAATCACGCTCGGAGCAACAATAGCAAAATCGCTCTCTCTCATAAGTTTTGCAATGTTTTTTGAATCTACATGTAAAGTGACAAATTTTTGATTTTTAACATATCTTTTTAAACTCTTTAGATGTCTATTCGATGATGTGGTTACAAGATGAACTCTTATATTTTTAAACTCTTTTATGGCTTTTATGATTTTTTGACTTATATTTTTTTCATCTACTCCGCCCATAGCGATAAAGATAGTTTTTTTGTTGCCCTGCTTTTTTCTTTTTTCTTTTTGCTCGTAAAATTCATCTCGTAAAAGAGTATATTTGGCTCCGCATCTAAGCTTGCATCCATAAGGAACTAAGTCTTTATACTTTTTTTCATCTGCGCTTATGTTATGGTTTAGAAGTATGTCGCAGTCGTGTTTTTTATAAGTATCGTCAAAGCTCAAGATTTTAACACCGCTGTTCGTTTTTATAAAGCTCTCATACTTATAATCTATATCGTAGCTATCAATAATAAGCATATCTACATGTAGAAGTTTTACAAGCTCTAAAAGCTCCTCTTTTTTGTTTGAACGAAGGGTGTGAAGTCCATAGCCGGCTTCTAAAATTTTATGATTTATATTGCCATCTAGGTTTTGCGTCGCAAAAGTTATTTTGGCATCACAAAATTGTTTACACAAAACCAAATCACGCATTATATGACCTAGACCTATGTGCGATGATGAGTCTGCCCTTATTAAAATATTCATTTTTCTCTTTGCACCGCTTCATACATAAACTCGGCTCTCTTCCAATCTTCAGGAGTGTCTATATCTTGAACCAGATATCTAGGCAGTATTATAGGGATGCTCTCACATGAAAAGATTATTTTGCTAGGCGCCTTTCTTAGATTTGTCCAGTAAAACTGCCCCGCGTCTTGGTAGGCTTCAACCAGGTCTTGACTTCTTGATTCGTAAAATTCGGGAGTAAACATCTCACAACGTCCGTCTTTATCAAGAAAAAAAGTTCTCTGGACAGGAAATGGCATAGTCGTGCATGAAAAAGCATTGACTGCATTTGAAGCTTTTAGCTTTTCATAGCCCTCTTTTAAATATTTTATATCCAAAAACGGTGCCGTTGCATAGACGGTACAGGCAAAATCATACTCATGTCCCGCCGATTTTAGATAATCAACGGCATGTTTGATAACGTCTTCTCCGCTTGCAAAATCATCCGATAGCTCTTTTGGGCGCATAAACGGAACTTCTGCACCATACTCTTTTGCAATTTTTGCTATCTCTTCATCATCGGTAGAGACAATCACTTTGTCAAAAAGTTTACTTTTTAGAGCCGCTTCAATAGAGTAGGCGATAAGAGGTTTGCCGTGAAAATCTTTGATATTTTTTCGCGGGATTCGTTTGCTGCCGCCGCGTGCAGGAATTATTGCTACCGCATTAGCCATTTTGTATCCTTTGAACTACGTTTTGTAAAACACCTTCCCAATCATTAGGTTTGTTCTGGCGAATCAGCGTAAAATTTTTATACCAGTTTGTCCGCTCATCTCTAAGCCCCCATCTCCAGTCGGGATGAAATTTTAAAAGTGCGAAACTTTTTTTACCCAAAGCTCCCGCAAGATGTAAAAAAGAGGTGTCTATGCTGATAATAATATCCATGCTCTCGATAAGGAGTGCGGTATCGTAAAAATCTTTTATCTCTTTTCCCAAGTTTGGAATGCCATGTTCTTCTAAAAGGGCATCATCCGATTCGCTTCGCTCATACTGAAGGCAGTATAGTCTTACATGTGGAATCTGCTCAAGGTACTCAAGCATCAATGCAAGTTCAATAGAGCGGTTTTTTACGGCATCCGCTCCTTGCGAACCTTGATAGTTAAACCCTATTTTAAGCTTATCGCTTTTATCTAAAGAGTGTTTTATCTTAAAGTTTTGCAAATCTTTTTTATCTACATGTAGATATTTTTCACCGAAGGGGATACTCTCATAAGTAGTGCCAAAAAGATAAGGTGCTTCTAAAAGAGGCGTGTTGTAATCAAACGTAATATCGCTGTTTGGCGTGATAAACTCCACTTGAGGATAATTAAGTGTAAAAAGTCTGTTCATTGACTCAGGTACGTAGCAGATAAGTTTAGCGCCCGTTTGTAAAAATATAGGAATATAACGGATAAAATTTATGGTGTCTCCAAAACCCTGTTCATGGCTGATATAGAGTGTTTTTCCATTTAGCTCTTCATTGCCTTGAAGCTGTGTAGGAGGATAGGCGACGCCGCCGGGTTTATTGCCGCGAATACGTTCGTCATAACGCGAGCGGTAGTAAAAAAAACCCTCTTTGTAGTTTTTTTGCAAAAGCAGCAGATGGGCATAGTTATAGAGTGCCGATATATAGTTTGGGTTAACCTTATTCGCCGCGATATAGCACTCTGCGGCTTCTTCTAAAAGGTTTTGAACAAAAAAACAGATGCCTAGATTTGTATAAGCTGAGGCATTTGAAGGGTCTGATTCTATAATTTTAAGAAAGGCCAGCTGTGCATTTTCATAATCTTGCGCATTATAGTAGCTTGTTGCAATGCTCATAAGCTCTTTAGCATTCATTAAAAACTACATCCTCTGTATGAGTATTTCGAGATAATTTCCAAAAATTTATCCGCAAATTTTTTTGCATCCCGAAGACTCATTTTTTGATGGCAGGGTATAGAAATTTCAGAACGGTAAAAATCCTCTGTAACAGGTAAAAAAACTGTACCGAATTTTTCTCTGTAAAAGCTGTTTTGATAGATAGGTTTGTAATGAATCTGCACGCCGTATCCGCACTCATGAAGCTCTTTGTAAATCTCCTCTTTTTTGCAGTGAAGTTCGGGGTTTAAAATAATCGGATATAGATGTCTTGAGCTTTTTAAACCACTCTCAAGTTTGACGGTAGCAAAAAGTTTCTCATTTTTAAATCTTTCGTCGTAGTATGCGGCTATCTCGTTTCGTTTTTCTATGAAGCTATCTAGTTTTTTTAGCTGTGAAATACCGAGTGCGGCGGCGATTTCCGTCATTCTGAAGTTATATCCCAGAGTTGTCATATCAGAGACCCATAAACTCTTTTTTACCATTCCGTGTGAGCGAATCAGCCGAAGTTGCGCGGCATATTCGTCATTGTCAGTAAGAACGGCTCCCCCTTCGCTTGTAGTTATCGGCTTTATGGCATGAAAACTAAAAATAGTCATGTCGGCAAGAGTTCCTACCTTTTTGTCATTTACGCTCGAGCCTAGTGCGTGAGAAGCATCGTCTATAACCAAAAGATTGTGCTTTTTTGCAATCTCATTTATAGTTTTGCTCTCTACGGGCTTGCCTGCAAAATCAACAGGAACTATCGCTTTTGTCTTTGGAGTAATTAGCTTTTCTATAAATCGCTCATCTATATTTCCGTCAAGCTTTACATCGCACCAGATGGGCTTTGCACCAAGGGCTACAAACATATTTGATGTAGCGACAAAGCTTATAGGAGAGGTTATTACTTCATCGTCAATGCCGATGCCGCATGTAAGATAAGCCGAAAAAAGAGCGGTAGTCGCAGAGTTAAAAGCTATGGCGTGCTTTGCGCCCGTATATCTGCAAAGAGCTTCTTCAAACTCCTCTACTTTTTTATCTTGAACAAGGATTGGACTCTTTAGTGTTTCAACGACGGCTTGTATGTCTTCATCATCGATAAGTTGGGTAGAGTAGGGTAGCATTTAATTCTCTTCATCTTTTGTTTGTCGTATCTTTTGAAGAAGCTCTTCGTGTGAGAGCCAGATAGTATTGTCTTTTGAGTTGTATTCAAAACCTGATTCTACATTTTTACCGACCTCCCCTAGTGCATTTGTGCCGTAGTCTATAGGTTGGGTAAAAGTAATGCTGGGTTTTATAACAAAGTGGTCTTTAAACTCTATGGTTAAATGAGAGTCATCCAAAGGACACATTATCTCATGCAGTTTTTCACCGGGACGGATTCCTATAATCTCTTGAGGAAGATGTGGAGCGATTGCTTTTGCCATCTCCGTCATTTTCATAGACGGGATTTTAGGAACAAATATCTCTCCGCCTTGCATCCTTTGAAAGTTTTTTAGAACAAAATCAACACCCTCTTGAAGAGTAATCCAAAATCTTGTCATGTTAGGTTCGGTAATTGGAAGAGAAGCATAGCCCTCGGATATTAATTTTTCAAAATACGGGATTACTGAACCTCTTGAGCCTAAAACATTGCCGTATCTCACAACACTGAATTTTATCTCATGACCGCCTGTTAGATTGTTTGCCGCCACAAAAAGTTTGTCTGAAACAAGCTTGCTGGCTCCGTAAAGGTTTGCTGGAGAAGCCGCTTTGTCCGTAGAGAGAGCGATGGTTTTTTGAACATTATTGGCAATACATGCATCAATTACATTTTGAGCACCCATAACATTTGTTTTTATACACTCCATCGGGTTGTATTCGGCTATGGGAACATGCTTTAGAGCTGCGGCATGAACTACTATATCGACACCGTTCATAGCTTTTAAAAGACGAGGCAAGTCTCTTACGTCGCCTATAAAATATCTCATACATGTATCGTTGAATTTTTGCGCCATCTCATACTGTTTGAGCTCGTCTCTTGAATATATAATAATTTTGTTAGGTTTGTACTTTTTCAAAATAGTACGAACAAACTGTTTGCCAAAACTTCCCGTTCCGCCGGTAATTAATATATTTTTTCCGTTTAACATGTAAGAGTCTTTCATTTTAAGATAAACAGCAATTATAATACCATAATTTAATCTTCCATGATTTCTTGGTACTTGCTTGCAAAAATCCCGTTTTCTATTTTCAAACAAGCAATATCATCAAGAATAGGGTATGCCGTTAGTGATTCCGGGCTATACATGGCATTTGCTATTTTTTTTAGAGGCGTTTTTAATTTCGGACATGCAAAAACTTCGCTAGGCGAAGGTGTATCGCTCTGTTTTGAAATAATTGTCAATGCGGTAGGGTTTAGTGGGTTGTAACTAAGAGAAAAAGGTTCATGTTTTAAAACATTATAACCGAGAGAATGGGCAATCGTGTCTAGATTTTTACAGTATCCGTGTAAGTCCATTCTCTCTTTGGACTCTTTGCTTGATAACTTATAATCAGGCTCAAGAAGGATTAAAAATTTTCTTGTTACTCTATAGAGTTCACGAAGTATCTGCTCCTCTTGCCCGCCGTTTGGTTCAATCGAGTGTGACGTATATACGACGTCGATGGAGTCGTCTAAAAACGGAATATTTAACAAGTCGCCACAGCATAGCGATGTATTAGTTATGTTGTGTCTTTGCAGATAGTTCTTAGCATAAAAAGTTCTTGACCAACTCAAATCAAATCCGTAACTCTTTATATCTTTATTTAAATGTTTTAATACACTACAAAGTGTAGTTGCCTCTCCGACACCTGCTTCTAAAATGGATTTTGGTTCGCATAAAGAGAGAATTGTATTTGTAAGTTCTTTTGAGTATTTTTCTTTAAAATCTGCATACTCCTTTTCTTGCATCTTTTGAGTGTAACTTCCTGTTTGAATATCATATGAGATTTCAATAATCTCCTTAGTGTTACATGTAACATTTAACTCTTTACGTAGTATGGCGCTGATGTTGTACCCATCAGCATACTTTTTTTGAAGTTCTTTAGGTGAAATCATAAAGCATCCTTGTTCATTTTTGATAACTATACAATGCTTTGTATTTTATATAAATCAAGCTTAGTACAACTCTATAATATAATTCGGCAATTAAATTAATTGTATAATCTGTCGATTTAATGCTAGAGAAAATTTGAAATAATTGAAGTATTATTTAAAAAAAGGATTTATCATGGGTATCAGCTCACTAGGTGTCGGTTCAAGTATTTTGACACAAGATGTTTTAGACCAATTGAGAAAGGCTGATGAAGCACAAATTATTCAGCCAATTACGCTTAGCCTAGCAAATGAAAATGATAAGCAGGATAGTTTAGAAGTTATAGATGCCAGTATGACCAATTTTAGAGACAGTATTAACGAGTTAAAAAGTGCTACTCTGTTTGACGGCAGATCTACGACTGTTACGGGTACATCCGTTGAAGTAACGGCATCTGCAAACAGTGACGTTCAGGATTTTACTATAAACGTAGATCATTTGGCGACAAAGCAGATAGAGCAGTCTGGTGCTTTTTCTGCGAGTACGGACACGGTAGCATCAGGAGCCGGAACATTGACGCTTAATGTCGGAGCGGGTACGCCTGTAACTATTAACTACGATGCTACTACGACTTTGGATGATTTGAAAAAACTTATTAACGATAATGCAGGTGATCAAGTTGATGCAACTGTCGTAAAAATAAGTGCGACTGAGTCCCGTCTTTTTATAAGCTCAAAAGAAACAGGTGCAGCTCAAGATATATCCATTACAGATAATAGTGCATTATTAGATACAAAACTAACAACGGGGCTTACTACCATTCAAACAGGAATTGATAATCAGTTTACGTTTAACGGGCAAACAATAACTCGCAGTAGCAATACGGTTGATGATTTGATTACGGGCTATAGTATAAAACTCAAAGAAGCAGGTAGTTCAGATGTAAGTGTTGCACAAGACCGCGAAGCTATTATGACTAAAGTGGATAGCTTTGTCGAGAAGTACAATTCACTTATGACAGAGTTTTCTAAGCAGACAAAACCTAGTACAGATAGTGATGAGAGAGGGATATTTTCCGGAGACAGTACAATTAAAAGTATGCAGCGCGCCATACAAGATATGATAGCAAGTGTAGGTGGTGGAGTGGGTAGTATGGAAGATTACGGCTTTAGCGTCGATAGAGACGGAAAGATGTCTATCGATAAAACTATATTAACTGCAAAACTTGATGAAAACCCGACAAATGTAGAAGCTTTTTTCACGGGTGGCGATTATACGAAAGATGACTTGAGTGTAGTTACATTAACCGGTGCCTTCGTTGATTTTTATGAAATAGCAAACGGTTATGCAAAAACAAACGGCGGACTTGATCAGGTAAAAGATGCTTTAAGCGAGAGCATTAGCGCACTAGAAGATAAAAAAACAAGTGCTACTGAGAGACTTGATGCTAAGTATGAGATACTTAAAAAACAGTATGCAGCTTATGATGCTATGATTGCAAAAATAAATAATGCATCGTCTATGTTTACTCAACTGGCAAATGCTCAAACGTCAGATAGCTAAATTTATTTGTAAAATATTAAACAAACTCATTGAAGTGCCGATTTACTAGGTATGAATGAGATAAATGAAGATGATAAAAAAGGATTTAAAATGTATGGTAATGTAGCTCATAATATTTATGCACAAAATAATATTGGAATAGAATCTCCTGCGAAATTGGTAGAGATGCTATATGAAGGTGTGCTTCGTTTTAATGCACAGGCTAAAAAAGCGCTAAAAGATGGAGATATAGCAAAAAGAGTTTATTGGACTAACCGTTCTGTTGCTATTATAACAGAATTAATATCCATTTTAGACCTTAAGCAAGGGCGCGTTGCTCAGTATTTAGAAGGACTTTATAACTACGAAATTCAACTCTTGTCGTCTGCAAATGTTGAAAAAAGCGTAGCTAAATATGATGAAGTAAGTAATGTTTTTAAATGTCTATTAGAGGCTTGGAGAGAAACTACTAATGTGGCTCAATAAGCTAAAGATAGCAGTTGTTGAAAAAAATATCGATTCTTTGGGCAAGTTGTTGGATAACATTCCGCAGCTTGAGTCAAAAAAAGAGATGGAAGAAGCCCTCTATCTTTTAAGAGAAGCATCCGAGATAGTACATACTCTAAAGGATAAAACTTCAGCTTCAATGAAACAGATTAAGAAAAACCTTGACTTTCTGCGTTCAACTGATATTCCTACATACAAAAACCTTAATATAAAATCATAGTTTTTTCTTAGAAATTCCAAAATTCAGACTTCTAAGCGTGTATTCGCTAACAACAGCTCCTTTTCTCATACTTAATATATGTTCAACGGCATCTGCAATGTCTGAAGCAAGAAGTTTTTCATTTTCATTTTGGCTTGTTTCAAATCTAAGGTCGTTATAAAAATTGCTCTGCGTCATATCAGGATTTATATTTGTAACACTTAAAGTGCTTTTTCTTGTCTCTTCAAATAAAGAGTCGCCAAATGCTTTGAGCCCGGCTTTGGTCGCGCTGTAAAGAGCTGCGAATTTACTTGATTTTAATGCTTCAATAGAGTTTATGTTAATAAGATATCCGCTATTTTTCTTTAAATCTCTAAGAGTTGCATTTGTAAGAAGCATTGGGGAAGTAAGATTTAAAAAAACCATTTTAGTGATAGTTTTTGAACTTAGCTCTTCGTGAGGTTCAAATTTGCCAAATCCTGCACAATTAATCAACATATATATATTTTTGCAAGAGAGTTCTTTACATGTTAAAATAGTTGAGGCTTCGTCTGATAAATCAGCTTGAAGAGAAGTAAAGTTTTCATTTTCAAACTCATCTTTTTTTATGTTTCTGCTTATACCTATTACTCTATACCCGAGTTTTAATAACCTTAATGTTATCTCTTTGCCTATTCCACTGCTAGCGCCGGTTACTACCACATTTTTCAAATTTCAACCTCTTTCATTATCTCATCAATGAGACTAAAAATCAATTTTTTTGTACCCTCTTTTGTGACTTTATTCGGTTCAAAATTATCACTTACTACTTTGTACATGTAACGATTTTTAATCTCTTTTGTAGCTTCATAAAAGCCAAAAGATTCCATATCGACTATGTCGTAAACATCATAGGACATCTCAATATCTTTACATGTTATAGTAGTAAAAGTAGAATCATTTATGATATATTTTTTATCTTTATATACTATAGAGCCTATTTTAATAAGTTCTCCGATTGTATATTTCTGATTTGCACCGCATATGCCTACATTTATAAAAATATCATTATTTGATGGTTTAAACATTTGTATAAGAGCTAAAGTTGCGTTTTTTGCATTATGAACGCCAATGCCGCCAATAATAACTTTTAACTTTTCATCACTAAATAGAGTAAAATTATCACACTTTGACTTTTTTAGTTTATATTTATCTACAAAAGCTTGTGCTTCCGGTTTTAATGCGGTTACAATATACAACATATAATATTGTACCAAAATAAAAGTGTAACGGAATGTTATTATGCCAATTTTAAATGCGGATTATTCAGATATAAATCATGATGAGATGGCAGCGTCTATTGGACTTAAGCCTAAACATATTCCACTGATATTAGCTAATTTTTTAGAAGAAACGACAATTATTTTAAACTCTATTAGAGAGTCTATAGTCCTTAAAGATTGTGATAAAATCAGATTAAATGCACATGCTATAAAAGGAAGTGCCGGCAATCTTAAGTTTAATGAAATTTATGAGATGGCAAAAGAGGTAGAGTTTGCAGCCACAGAACAGAAGTGTTATTTTGAATATCATGCTTATATAGATGCTATCGGTAATTCTATAAATACGATTTCAATCTAACTCTTTGTTATTTCATCTTTTTTAGTTATAATTTCGCCGCTTCTCTTTAGACCTGTGCAATGGTGCTTTAGGATATTGTGTCAGGGTAGGAATACAGCAGCACACCTTAGAGTGTTATGTGCCGCAGGTATCTGGAGGGAAGTACTTCTCTAAGACAATGCTTTTGCTAAATTTCTTCGTTGAAATTAAGTGAATTTTCGTCATTTACCGCAAGTAAACTTCTCAAATTAACTTAATTTCGCCTTGAACTTTAGTAAAATCATTTGTCTTATATACTTTTATCAATCTTTTCTATATTTAGAAATTCCGCATGCCTGATTTGGCTTTGGAGGATTGTTTTTTAAATATGTTAAGTCCTCTAAAGTCTGAGTTAAAACTCTTTTTTGCTGAAGAATAGGAAGCATACGATTATCTTTTTCATTCATAGGCAGACTCATATCTGCAAGTATTGCCTCTACCTCTTTGTCCAAATCATTTAGTGCATTATTTATATGTTTAATTGAATTCATTTTGTGAGTATAACAAAAATTAAAAATATTTGGGTATAATTTCGCTCTCAAAGTACGTTTTTGTACTGTTAAGAGAATTTTACAAAGGAGTTTCGATGCCAAAGATGAAATCGGTTAAAGGCGCTGTTAAGCGTTTTAAAGTTAAGAAAAATGGTACTGTAAAACGTGGTACAGCGTTTCGTAGCCATATTTTAACTAAACAAGATTCAGATACTCGTAGTAAGCAACATAAACCAAAAGTTATTGCTAAAGTTGATGAAAAAAATGTAAAGGCTATGATTAACTAATATTAGTTAATTGTTAAATCTCCAGATTTGTATCTGGGCAAGACCACTCTGAATGTGGCACCTTGAGCACGAGAGAGTGACTAGGTAAAGAAAAAAGGAAATAATATGCCAAGAGTAAAAACAGGTGTTGTTCGTAGAAGAAGACACAAAAAGATATTAAAATTAGCAAAAGGTTTTTATAGCGGTCGTCGTAAACATTACCGTAAAGCTAAAGAGCAGTTAGAGCGCTCAATGTACTACTCATTCCGTGACCGTAAGCAGAAAAAACGTGATTTCCGTAAATTATGGATTATCCGTATAAATGCAGCTTGTCGTCTAAACGGTATGAACTATTCATCTTTTATGAACGGTATTCACAAATCGGGCATCGAGCTTGACCGTAAAATTCTTGCTGACATGGCAATGAATGATGCAGCGGCATTTAGTGCAGTTGTAAATTCTGCAAAAGCAGCGTTAAGCAAATAAGTTTGAAAGTGTAACTTTTGTTACACTTCATCCTCTAGTTTATGTAAAAAAAGTACAGTCGTTCCGGCAGAGTTGTAGTATATGCCAAGTGAAGATTGTCTTGAAATATAAACCCCTCGTCCGTTGAAATTTTTTCTATTTCTAAATATTTCACTGAGTATCTGAGTGTCAAAACCATTTCCCTCATCTTTTATTGTTGTAATTATATATTTTGTTGAATTATATACGATGGTATAAATACTTACGGTTATACTTTTTTTACAATTTTTTTGTAGCTCTTCTAAGGTAGTAAAATAGCTGTTATCATCTATAAGGGCATGTTTAGTATTTGAATCTATCCCAAGATTTCCATGTTCGTAAGCGTTCATAAAAAGCTCCGAAAAAACAACACCGGCATTGTAGGCAAGTTTATGATTATTGGTCATGTCGCTCCAAATACTACCATACCACTCATTTGCTTCATCAACAGCGTTTAGGTTGCATTGAAAAGTTTTTTTTATATGAGAGCCATGTGGATAAAGAGCAAGTTGATTTATAAATATAAAAGTCATATCATCTTCTTGAGCATCTGTTTTCCAGAGTATTTTCTCTCTTAATTCATCTTTTGTAAAAGATGATAAAAAATCTTCTTTAATAAAACTTGCATATAGCTCGTCACTGTATCTAACGCTATTCTCAACTATTCCATCACTAAAAAATAGGAATTTTGTAATTTTTGAAATATCCATATCTGAAACTGTAAACTCTCTTGTATATTTACTCATTGGAGAATTATTTGATTTAATATTAATAATTTTACCCTCTATTGACTGAGCAAGAGATGCAGGCATTGCAAATTTAGCATACTTCAATGTTGAAGTTTTGTAATCCATAACAATAAAATCTATAGCCAAAGCTTCATCCTCAAGTAATATTGGTTTCATATAGGATAGAGACTCTTCTATTAGTTTGTTTAAATCAAAATTACTGCCCATTTTGTCAATTAAATGATTTACAAATGATGTAATAAGCATTGAGCTGAGTGACGCCGAAAGACCCTTGCCCATTCCATCTACTATAAAATAAAATGCGGTTGTGCTATCAATTTTTCGAGCGCTGTATGCATCTCCGCTTAAAACATCAAGAGGTTTGTATAGAAAGTCGATAAGTGCTTCAAATCCGCTGTCTATCATTTGATAGTAAAAATCATTTCTAAGTATGTTAAGCTCTTTTGAGAATGCCAAATCTTCCTGATATGAGCTGTATTTCTCCTTTTTTTCTAACTCTTTTATCTTCTTTTCTTTTTGTTCTTCAAGATAATTATTTGCTATTAATAGTTTGGATATATTTTTTGTTGCTTGAAGCACTTCGGTGGACTTAATCGGTTTTTTGATAAAATTATTTACATTCAGTTGAAGTGCTTGTACTATGACGTCGATATCAGTTATTGCAGAGACTAGAAGAATTGGTATCTCTTTATCTTTTTCTCTAATTTTTTTAATCATCTCTATGCCGTTAAGCATAGGCATATCATAATCCGTAATTATTAAATCTATATCTTCATCACAAAATTTTTTATATCCGTCTTCGCCACTGTCGGCAAAAATAATATTCTTTACTAAATCTTCAAAAATAGAATTGTATATAAGCTGTGTAGTTTTATTGTCCTCAACACAAAGAAGTGTAAAAGATTTTAGAGAATCTAATACCGAATACTCAATATCATTATGCATTAGATTTTAAATTTACTTAGTTCGCTTTGTAATTTATGTGCATCGCTTGATAGCTTTGTAGCAGCATTATCTACAGATATTCTGTGTTTTGTATTTTCTTTTGATATCTCTATAACTTCATCCATACGATTTATAAGTTCTTTTGTTTTTGTAGCAATATAAGTGCTTTGGTGCATAACGTCACTAGATTTGTCAGTAGTTATTAAAAGATTTTCTTTTGTTTCTTGTGAAGATGCGATTAAGCTCTGTGCCGAGTCTGCGATATTGTGCATATTTTTTGATGTATTATTAGTCTCTTCAGATATTTCTACAACGTTTTGTGTAATAAGATTTACATTTGCACTAATTTCGCTAAGGCTTTTTTGCGTGCGTTCTGCAAGTTTTCGCACTTCATCGGCAACAACTGCAAAGCCACGCCCATGCTCACCTGCGCGTGCTGCTTCGATAGCGGCATTAAGAGCCAAAAGATTTGTCTGGTCTGCAATGTCGGATATTATTGCTAAAACATCTTTGATATTTTTTGCTTGTTCCGTTAGTGATGAGACCTTCTGAACCAAATCTTGTTGATGCTCGCTTCCCTCTTCAATTGCTCTAACAACTGAGTCTAATTCATCTATAAACCCGTCAAGTACCCCAAAAGTTTGTTTTAAATCTTCAGTTACGGTAATTGAAGCCTCTTCGATAGCATCAAGTCTGTTGCCTACTTCTGTAACCAAAATATTAATATCTGAAATTTTTGCATCTGCATGCTCCCCGTTTTTTGTTAGTTCGTCAACTATACCGTTTAGAACTTTACTCTCATGTGAAGTTGTAGCAGAAACATCTGTTGCCTGATAGACACTCATTTTAAATGCGACTATCATTACATGTATCGCTTTTGAGATTTGCGAAATCTCATCTTTTCCTTCAACGATAACATCACATGTCAAATCAAGATTTCCTGAGACACACTCTATTTTTTCTAGAGAGCTTCTAACACTTCTGTTAACCCCTCTGCTTATTGTAAATATAATGATAAATATAGCAATGGCAAAAACGGAGTAACTTATAAGAGTCATAATAACGCTTCCAATAGACTTTGCTTTTATCTCTTCTAAAAGCAGAGTGTTTTGTTTTGCAAGTTCATCGTCAACTTCTTTTAAAAGATTTATTTTTTGAGTTATTGTTTTAAACCAGACAACACTGTCAACTCCAAAGTTACCTTCCAAAAAGTTTGCTTTTGCAATATCTCTCATCTTATTTACTTCACCTATAACTTGAGAGTTCATCTTTTCTTCGTAAAATACTTTTGAAGATGTTGTTGCCATTGCTAAATATGTGTCAAGAAATGCATCTTGTTCGGCAACAAGCGTAATCCATTTTGCAAACATTCCATCACCAAATTTATCAGCTGCAAAAGTACTGCTAAGAACAGCTCTCTCTATTCCCGCTCTCTCTTTTGATTTTAAAAAGTTTGTATATGAGTCGAGTGCTTTTACAAGCTCATTTGTAGTTGCTAGTTTTGCAGTAAGAGAAACTATATTTAATATCTTTTTGTTCATGTTTGTATAGTAAGCTACTTCATCTTTAACACTAATTGAAAGAGTGTCGATTTGTGAGCGAATTTGTGCTATTTTACTCATGTCGGCATTAAAAGCAGATATCTGCTCATGAAGCTCTTTTGGAAAAGTGTCTAAATTAAGTGTTGTTATATACGTCGTTAAATTGTCATATTCTTTAGTTGTTAGCTCTCTTTGTTTTGGTAAAATATCTCCAAACTGATCACCCTTTGAGCCAAGATATCCGGCACTTGCCCCACGCTCTTTTTGTGTTTCATGTATTACTAGGCTTAGTTTTTGTGAAAGTATATTTAAGTCTTGTGCTAACATTAGGGTTGCTCTATCAGACAATGCTTTATTTAGGGCAATTGCTATAATAATAAGAGCAAATGAAACCACTATTGCGGTAATGAGATTTAATTTATATTTGATTGTCATGTTATCTTCTTTTTGCTTTGAAGGTTGATACTAAGTTTAAATCGTCTAAAAGGTGCAGAAGTTGGTCATTTCCTACATTCATGTAGATATTAATATTATCTTTTAAAACTAGCTTATTAAGGTAACCTATTATTGAGGATGTAATGGAGAGAGAATCGATTATGTTAATATTAATTTCTTTATAATTGTTAGCAATTACACTGTCAATAATCTGTTTAATGTGCTGAAAATCACTAACGCTTTTTATATTGCCGTTAATAACGATGTTATTTGATGATGCCTCAATTTCCATTATAATTCTCCTTTTTTATTATAAAACCTCGTAGTTTATAACTATAACTATTAAAGTTAACTAAAATCAGTAATGTTTCTTAACCAATCTTTAATTTTTTTTTCATAGCCAATATCTTTAAGTTTAACAAATGTTAAAGGTTTTTCAAGATATTTTTGCTTGACATATCCGCCATAATCATGCGGGTACATGTAGCCTTGATTTTGCTGAGTTATATTTTTAGGAATATTAAGAATAACACCGCCTTTAACTGCATTTAAAGCTTCATTTATTGCCATGTATGCCGAGTTTGACTTAGGAGATGCACATAGATATATTACTGCTTGAGCCAAAATTATTCTAGCTTCAGGATAGCCTATTTTTGATACGCTTGTCATAGCTGATGTTGTTAGTGTTAGAGCTTGAGGATTTGCGTTTCCGATATCTTCACTTGCCAGTATTACGAGCCGTCTAGCTATAAAATCAGCACTCTCACCGCCATCAATAAGTCTTGCCAGATAGTAAATAGCGGCATCCATATCAGAGCCTCTAATCGACTTAATCATAGCACTTGTCAAATCATAATGTACTCCGGCTTCACTGCTTCCTGCACTTAAAGCGTTTGGACGAAGTGATTTTAAAAGCTCTATGGTTATATTTTCATCTATGTTTGAAGCAAATTCCAAAAGTTTTAACATAGCCCTTGCATCTCCGCCGCTGCTACGAACCAAATACTCAGCAGCGTCTTCTTTACATGTAAGAGTTGATTTCTCTAATGCCAGGTTTAAAAGTTTAAAAAGTGCTTCATTTGAGATATTGTAAAGTTCAAAAAGCATAGAGCGTGAGCGGATAGCAGATGTAAGCGAGAAAAACGGATTCTCCGTTGATGCGCCGATAACTAAAACGGAGTTGTTTTCCATAACGGGAAGTAAAACTTCTTGTTGATTTTTTGCAAGGCGATGTACTTCGTCAATAAAAATCAGTGGTTTTTGCAGGGTGTTTTTGTATTGATCAAAAATTTTTCTTAAATTCTCGATTTTGATGCTTGTAGCATTAAACTCATAAAACGGTAAATCCATCTGTTTTGCAATTATTCTTGCAAGAGAGGTTTTTCCGCATCCCGTAGGTCCGAAAAAAAAGCTGTGTCCAAGAACATTTTTTTCGCACAATACTCTAAGCGGTGCATTTTTAGCGCTTAAATGCTCTTGTCCGACTATATCATCAAAAGATTGCGGGCGTAAAAGATGCGTAAAATCACTCAATCTCAGCTCTTCTTTTTAGAGAACTTTTTATCTTTAAAAGTTGGTTTTTTATTATCTTTAGAGGAGTGTTTTTTCTCTTTATCACTCTTTTTAAACTCAGGCTTTTTACCATCTTTAGCAAAGTGTTTCTTCTCTTTATCACTCTTTTTAAATTCGGGCTTCTTACCCTCTTTAGCAAAGTGTTTTTTCTCTTCGTTGCTCTTTTTCAGCTCCGATTTCTTCTCGTCTTTTAAAAATTTGCCTAAAGCAGAGTATTCGCTGCGGCTTAGAAATCTTACCTTTCCATCAGGGAGATTATTTAACTCTATTTCTGCAAAACTTATTCTTTTAAGATCAACTATATCTGTACCGAAATGTGCGAAAAAACGTCTAAGTTCGCGGTTTTTACCCTCATTAAGCGCTACTTTTAAAATAGAGTAGTTATGCTGATTTTTTTGAATTTTATACCCTATAAAAGGTTTAAATTCCATTTTTGTTACTTTTGAGTGGCTGTGTCCGCCCGCAGATGCATCATCAAGAATCATACCGTTTAGCATAGCGGCTTCCATCTCTGAAGTGACTTCGCCTTTGATTTTGATTTTATAGATTCTTTCCAAGTCTGATTCCATAAGCGCAGATGCAACTTTTGAAGCATCAGTTAGAAGAAGCAGTCCCTCAGAAGCATAATCGAGTCTGCCTACGGGGACGTAATGTTTATATTCTTTGCTTAAGCTGTCATATATGGTTCTTCTGCCTTTAGGATCGCTTTTTGTTACCAGCTCTCCTTTTGGTTTGTTATAAACAATTACCGTATATTTATCTCTAGGGCTTACTTGTTTACCGCTTACATAAACGATATTTACTCCCTCTTCAACGTCAGTTGCAGGGTTTGTTTCAATCTCTCCGTCAATCCTGACGTAACCGTCTTGAATCGCCTTGTCCGCTTCTCTTCTTGAGTAGCTTGAGTGGTGGGCAATGTATTTATTTAATCTCATGATATACCTTTTTCTATCAAAGTATGGATATGAAGCACACCATTAACTCTTCTTTCTTTATCCGTTACAACCAAAAGCTGTATCTTCATCTCTTCTATAATTACAAGTGCTTCGCTCGCAAGCATATTTTCATCATCTATTGTTTTTGGGTTTAGGGTGGCATATTTTAAAACGCTCTCTTCTAGTGAAAAATCTTCACTCATCAAAGCTCTACGAATATCTCCGTCACTCATAAGAGCTAAAAGTTTGCCTATTTCATCCGTTATTAAAACAGTGCCTAGTCGCCCTTCGCTTATTTTAACAATTGCATCTTTTAGTTTTGTGTCGCCGCTAATAACAGGTAGATTTTTTGTTCTCATTAAATCTTTGACTTTTACAAATAGCTGTTTTCCCAAAGATCCGCCCGGATGAAAAGAGGCGAAGTCACTTCTTTTAAAATTTTTTGCCTTCATTAAACAGACTGCAAGAGCATCGCCAAGGGCAAGAGTTAACGTCGTTGAGCTTGTAGGCGCAATATTTAGCGGACATGCCTCTTTTTCAACTACGACATTTATAACTAAATCGCTGTATCTTCCAAGCGTAGAATTTTTATCTTTTGTCATACCTATTAGTGGAATGTTAAATCTTTTTACATGTGGAAGTATTGAGCTTAACTCTTCACTCTCTCCGCTGTAACTGATTGCAATAACTACATCATCTTTGCCGATCATTCCCAAATCACCGTGAAGAGCTTCGGTAGGATGCAGAAAAAAGCTTGGAGTTCCCGTTGAAGCAAAAGTTGCAGCCATTTTTGCTCCGATTAGTCCTGATTTTCCTACACCTGAGACAATGAGTTTGCCTTTACATGTAAGAATAATCTCAACCGCTCTATCAAAAACGTCATCAATATTTTCGGCACTACGTAAAAGAGTATCTGCTTCAATTTTAAGGGTATCTTGTGCTATTTGTCTGTAATTCATAACGCAATTATACTCTTTTTGGGTACAAAAACGTAAAGAACCCTATAGAATATTTGGAATTTAATTTATAAGAGATATAATGTTTACTAAAAACTTTTTAGAGGGAAAAAAATGAGAGATAAACTCGGAAAATATGTGAGCAGTATTAATACGTTAAAAGTAGAAGAGAGAGTACTGTTTTTAAATACATTAATTTTAGCAGAAGAGGGCGCCGGTAAAACAAATCTTGCTTGTAAAATAAGAAACTATGTTATAGACAGCGGTGTTGCTACTCTATATCTTGATTTTTCTAATTCAGAAATAGACAATATTGAATTAAGATACAAGGATGAGCATTTTAACTATATAAGATTTGACGAGAGTGATGAGTTTCAAGTAGAGTTTAATAAATTGATTGATGATAAAAAACATATATATATGGCAGTTGACCCTGCTTATTTTTCAAATAAAAGAGATATAAAAAGTAAACTTACCGAAACACTTCAGATTAAAGGGCTTTTAGAAAATTATTACTATTTTTTCCATGATATTGAAAATTTAAACGGTTTTTATACCAAATTTGAAGACTTTTTGCTCTACATGTTAAACTTTTTAAATCTTAAAAAGTATGGACTTACATTTTTGGCTCAACCTCATTCTACATTTGAAAGCCCGCAAATTAAACTTTTATTTACATTTTTATATCTTGGAAGATGTTCTAATTTTGAGTATTTCAATACTGCAAATCTTAAAAAATTGCCGAAAAACAGATTTTTCTACCAATATAGAACAAACTATCAGACACTGTTATTTAACGATATAAAGAGCAATATAGTTCAAATAGATGAGTATATGCTTGAAGAGTAGAGATGCAAAAGCTTTTTGATGAGGTAGCATCTCTGGATAAAAGATGTTACGAGGAGTTTTTTTTAAGCGAAGATATTTTAATGGAGCATGCTGCTCGCGGCATGGCTGAATATATACGTGAAAACTTCCCTGAAAAATCAAAAGTTATTGTCGTATGCGGAAGCGGAAACAACGGGGCTGACGGTATAGCTCTTTCAAGACTTTTACATATAGAGTACGATGTCTCAATTTTATACGCAAAAAAACCGACTTCAAAAATGGCACTGCTACAACAAAAAAGAGCTTTTAGCATAGATGTAAAAGAGTCTGAAAAACTTCAAGATTGTGATGTTTTGGTTGATGCAATAGTAGGTACAGGTTTTAGCGGCGAATTAAGCAGCGAGCTAAAAAGTTTGATAGATGAGATGAACTCTCTTAATGCTTTTAAAATTGCATGCGATGTTCCTTCATGTTATATGTTTAGCGCTGATGTCACTCTCACAATGGGTGCTTTAAAGAAAAGTATGTTTCTTGATAGCTCAAAAGAGTTTGTAGGAAAAATCAAAGTTTTAGACTTAGGTGTGTCAAGAGAAGTCTATGAAAAATCAAGCAACTGGAATTTGCTTGATTTGGAAGATATACAACTGCCTTATAGAACGAGAAAAGATTCTCATAAAGGCAGTTTCGGTCATTTAGCGGTTGCATGCGGACAAATGAGCGGTGCTAGTATAATGAGTGCCTTGTCGGCTTTAAAGTTTGGAAGCGGACTTGTTACACTTGTGGGGTTTGAGAAGATAGAAATACCGCATAGTTTAATATACTCTCATGAAGTACCCAAAAACGCAACGGCACTGGCTTTGGGAATGGGACTCGGTGCTGAGTTTAGCAAGTTGGAACTTGCCAAATTTTTGGACAACTCTCTGCCTTTAATCGCGGATGCAGATATATTTTATATGGAAGCAGTTTTAGAGATTTTAAAAAGAGAAAAAACTGTTCTTACTCCACATGTAAAAGAGTTTGTTTCACTTTTAAGATTGACGGGCATAGCTGATATTTCTGTCGATGAGTTGCAAAAAAACCGTTTTAAATATGTAGAAATGTTTTGCAATAAGTTTGTACATGTAACACTGCTTTTAAAAGGTGCCAATGTAATAATTGGACAAAACAACCAGTTTTATGTCAATCCTCATGGAATTTCTGCTTTGGCAAAGGGCGGAAGCGGTGATGTTTTAAGCGGTTTGATAGGTTCACTTTCGGCTCAAGGTTATGCTCCGCTTGAAGCAGCAATTCATGCTTCACTGGCACATGTTAAACTTGCGTTAAATTACGGCGGTGCTGATTTTTCACTTACGCCTGATGATTTAATAGATGGAATTAGTAAATTATAGATAAAAAAAATTAGGAATAAAAATGAGAGATATTTTAAAAATCGGAAAGTATGAATTAGGCAGTCGTTTAATAGTCGGAAGCGGAAAGTATAAAGATTTTCAAACAACAAAGGATGCAACGTTAATAAGCGGTAGCGAACTTATTACGGTTGCAGTTAGGCGTTTAAATATAACAGATCCGGACAAAGAGAATCTTCGTGATACTTTTAAAGGTACAAATGTTAAGTTTTTACCAAACTCTGCGGGGTGTGTAACTGCCGAGGAAGCTATAACTACTTTTCGTCTAACTCGCGAGGCTACGGGAATAGACTTGATAAAACTCGAAGTTATAGGCGACACCCAAAAAACTCTTTATCCCGATGTTTTAGAGACTATAAAAGCTTGTGAAGTTTTGGCACGTGATGGCTTTACTATAATGGCTTACACTTCAGATGACCCTATAATGGCAAAAAGACTCGAAGATGCAGGTGCTCATGCCATAATGCCTCTTGCCGCTCCTATTGGAAGCGGGCTTGGAATTCAAAACCCTTACAATATAGTCTTTGTCCGTGAAGCGGTAAATGTTCCTGTAATTGTTGATGCGGGAATAGGTTGTGCAAGCGACGCTGCTTATGCTATGGAGTTAGGTGCTGATGGAGTTTTGACAAACACTGCAATAGCTCAGGCGCAAAATCCGATGATGATGGCTGAGGCTATGAAACATGCGGTAATTGCTGGAAGAATGAGTTATTTATCAGGAAGAATCCCAAAACGTCCTTATGCAACAGCTTCTTCGCCGATTAACGGGATGATACAGTTTTAATAGTCAGAAAAAGGAAGTAATTCCTTTTTCTTCGCTAATTAGTATATTGTTTAAACCTCTATTTTGTTAGATAGATGAGTCATAAGCAGAAGCTGTCCCATTCCTTCAAAAAATTTATTTATTCCTATATTTTTAGATTCTGATGCTTTTTTTAAAGCCGTTAAAAAGACAAGCTTTGATTCTTCTGAAGCTTTCATGTAAGTATCTATAATATATTTATAAGAGAGAGTATGAATATCTCCGTTTACGTTAAAATCAATCTCTGAGAATATATCAATCTCATGTACATGTAAAAGTTCTTTACATTTTTGTTTTATATCACTCATCTAATCGCCTCTTTATCTAATTCTCCGCTTTTTAGTTTTCTAAGATACTCTTCAAGCTGCTTTTTCACATCTCCGCCTAATATAAAAAGTCCTAGGATATTTGGCAGTGCCATGGCAAGCATAAGCATAAAACTAAAGTCCACCATTATTCCCGTACTCACAACCGTTGCAATTACGGATAGAGATAAAAACATAATTTTATATACAATAGAGAATTTTGAGCCAAAAAGATAAACCCACGCACGTTCGCCATAGTAAGACCAAGATATCATTGTAGAAAAAGCAAAAAGAAATATGCTAACAGATAAAATAGAAGGAAACCACTCAATTACAGTTCCATAAGCGGCACTTGTAAGCGCCGCTCCCTCTTTTGCAGCGATAAGAGGAGCATAAATGCCATCTGGCTCATAAACACCCGTAATAATGATAACTAAAGCAGTCATAGTACAGATAACTACGGTATCTACAAACGGCTCATAAAGAGCTACAAAACCTTGTCTAACCGGATATTTTGTTTTAACCGGAGCGTGTGCAACCGGCGAAGAGCCTATTCCCGCTTCACTTGAAAAAACGGCTCGCTGGAAGCCTTGAACTAAAGAGCCGATTATCCCGCCATATACGGCACTTGTGCTAAACGCTTCTTTAAATATAAGTATAAAAGCATCATCTATTTTGTGATAAAATGAGCCTAAAATCCATAAGGATGCACCGATATATATGATTACCATAATAGGCACGAGTCTTTCGGTAAAAGCAGAAATTCTTGTAATTCCGCCTATAATAACTGCACCTGTTAAAGATGCTATTGCAAAACCGAATATTAAGGGATTTTTTTCAAAAAATACAACTTCATGTGAAATTGCGCTGTATGCTTGAGAAACTTGAAATATATTTCCTCCGCCGATTGCTCCGCCTATCATTAATACGGCAAATAAAACTGCTAACACTTTTCCAAATTGTGCATAACCCTTTTTTGCAAGACCTTTTGAGAGATACTCCATAGCACCGCCCATAATAGTTCCGTCTTTTAAAAATTCTCTATATTGAATTGATAGTGTTACCTCTGTAAACTTAAGGCTCATTCCTAAAAAACCTGCAATTATCATCCAAAATGTAGCACCCGGACCGCCGACTCCAACGGCAAGTGCAACACCTGCAATATTTCCAAGACCTACGGTAGCACTAAGTGCAGTTGTTAAAGCACCAAAAGGTGATATTTGTCCAATATCATCAAGTGTGCTGTATTTGCCTCTGACTATATCTAATGAGTGTTTAAATGCCCTGATATTTATAAACTTAGTCAAAAATGTTAGATAAATACCGCCAATTATTAGCCAGACTACCAAAAAAGGTAGATTGACATCTTTTACAGTTCCAAAAAGAATGTCAAAAAATAGAAATGTTTCTAAAAAAGAGTTTATACCACTAAAAAAATCACCCAAAAACTGCCCTTTACAACTATATAAAAGTATTGTAACAAAGTAATCTTAATCTCTTTTTGTGTCAGCTATTTAAAAGTTTTTAAATAATGCAAAATTACTATTGACTTTTTAAAAGTTATTGACTATAATTTCGCCTCATTAATCAGCTCTCGGGTTGTTTTAATGTGCAGGTCGGGGTGTAGCTCAGTATGGTTAGAGTACTTGGTTTGGGACCAAGGGGCCGAAGGTTCGAGTCCTTTCACCCCGACCACTTTATATTTTTATTCTTATTATAACATGGTGGGATTAGCTCAGTTGGTTAGAGCATTGGTTTGTGGTGCCGAGGGTCACGGGTTCGAGCCCCGCATCCCACCCCATAAAAATAAAATATAAAAACTTAATAATAAAAATAATAAACTTTGTGGCGTTCGTGGCTCAACTGGATAGAGTTTCGGACTTCGGATCCGACGGTTATAGGTTCGAATCCTATCGGGCGCACCATTTTTATAATGTATGCGTCCTTAGCTCAGCTGGATAGAGCAATGCCCTTCTAAGGCATCGGTCAGAGGTTCGAATCCTCTAGGGCGTACCACCTTTTTATATTGTTAATAATCACATGCGGATGTGGTGAAATTGGTATACACGCCAGACTTAGGATCTGGTGTCGCAAGACGTGGAAGTTCGAGTCTTCTCATCCGCACCATCTTCTCTTTTATTATTCCTATCTAGTAATTAAACGCAACAATCTAATTTTAATGAATTTTTGTAATATGCTAAAACTGTCTTTAAATTAGATATAATGGAGCAAAAAAATGGTTTGGAATGAGTATAAAATATAAAATAATATTTTTTATTTCTGCAATCGTGTCATTTACTATAGTTATAATTAGCTATAGCTACGTTAACTATACTCAAAAAAATATCAAAGAACTTTCAGTCAAACAATTAGAGTCTATAGGATATATTACATTTGAAAGATTAAAAGAGTATCTTTTCCATAACAAGGAGAAGGTTGAACTTTTTAACAGTCGTTTGCTTTTACAAAAAACCCTTCTAAGTTATCTTGAAAATCCCGATAAAAAATTAAATGAAATACTAGAAAATATTTTAAAATTATTATATACGGAGCGTGGAAACATAGAAGACATAATTATTTTGGATACAAATGCAAATATAATAGTTTCTAAAAGCAATAATATATATGATAAGCAAATGATGAAAAAAATGTTCACCAAATCATTAAGCGGCAGTTATTCGCATCTTAGTTTTATATACAATAATGTAGCGTTATTATGCATATCTTCGCCTATTTATAAGGATAAAACATTTGTCGGAACAACTATATTTAAAATTAGATTGAATACTCTAAATGAAATGTTAGAACAGCGAGGTGGATTGGACGACACTGGAGAAGCACTTCTTGGGAGTTATGATGAAAAAGGCAACATTATTATTTTTACTCCTCTTAGATTTTCAAAATATCCTTTAATCATGTTAGAAAAAGATATAGATAATGCAATTCCGATGAAAATAGCGTTGCAAAAAAAAGAGCATCAAGTTGTCGATAATGAGCTTGATTACCGCAGAGAAAAAGTTATATCAACGGTGCATTATTTTGAGCCGCTAAATATAGGAATCGTTGTAAAAAAAGATATTAAAGAGATTATGCAACCAATTAAAGAGCTCAAAATAACACTGTTTAAAATTATGTTAATCGGTATTGTCATCTCAATTATAATTAGTTATATTTTTTCATTGTATATATTTAGATATATAAATATGATATTAGATATAACATCAAAAATCTCAAACGGCGATTTTACTCAAAGAATTAAAATATTTACAAATGATGAGATAGAGATGATTTCTAATTCAATAAATAAGATGGCAAATACACTTGTAAATATAAACTCAAAACTTGAAAAGAGAGTAGAGGAAAAGACACATTTATTAAAAGAGTCTAATTATAAATTAAACTATATTTTTAATATAACGCCAAATATAACAATCCTAACAAACGGAGAGACGATTATTAAGGCTAACAATAAATTTTTTGAATTTACCGGTTTTAATAGTTTGGAGGAATTTTTTACGAAGTATAACTGCATCTGTGATATGTTTAAAGCTAGAAGCGGATGTCTAAAATCTAAAATGGAAGATAAAAGTTGGATTGAATATGTAGTTTCTTATCCTGAAAAAACTCATAAAGTAGTAATTAAAAAAGATGATGTAGAACATATGTTTTTAGTTAATGCAACATCTTATACCGAAGCGGCAAAAATAAACTATATAGCCGTATTTGAAAACATTACGGAGATACAAAAAATTGCACATACGGATAAATTAACACAATTGGCAAATCGTCTTAAAATTGATGAAATACTAGAGAGATGCTTTCAAAGCGGTAAAAGATATCAGAGAATCTTTACTATAATATTGATAGATATTGATTTTTTTAAAAAAGTAAATGACCATAAAGGTCATTTAATAGGCGATGAAGTTTTAAAAGATATAGCAAAAATTTTAAATACTCTAACAAGAAGGGTTGATCTTTTAGGACGTTGGGGTGGCGAGGAGTTCATTATTATCTCAAAAGAGACTGATATGGACGGAGCTTATATATTGGGAGAAAAGATCCGTCATGCAGTAGAGTCTTACCTATTTGCGGCAGATTTAAAACTAACAATAAGTGTAGGCATATCAGAATATAGAAATGATGAGAGTATAGAGGCTCTTATAAAAAGAGCCGATGAGGCATTGTATATGGCAAAAGAAAAAGGAAGAAATAGAGTTGAGATTATAAAATAATCTAATTATCTGTTTATAGTAGCAGGAGCAAAGATATCTTTGTTCTTTTCGTACACACTTGTGCTTACATTAAACACACCTAAGAGAGTGTGAAAAAGATTGTCATGTGAAAACTCTTTATCTGAGTATGATTTTAGTTTTTTCAAATCTATCTCTTTTGTGATTTCATCTCCAAACCACATAAGAGATGCTACATGTGTTTGATTTTCAGGTGCCATAAAATATGGAAGTCCATGAAGATACAGACCATTTTCGCCTAAACTTTCACCGTGATCACTCATATATATCATAGCAGTTTCATGAGTGTTTGAATACGGTTTTAAGAAATTAATAACTTTTGATAGAAAATAGTCCGTATATAAAATAGCATTGTCATAGGCATTTGATATCTCCTCTTGTGAGCAATTTTCAAGCTGATTTGTTCTACAAACCGGTGTGAATTTTTCAAACTCTTTCGGGTATCTTTTATAATAAGCCGGACCATGATTACCCATTTGATGCAGTACTATTAGAATATCTTTTGTCTTGTTAGTCTCAATGTACTTATCAAGTCCTACAAGCATCCCCTCATCGCGCGGTTCAATGTCGCAAACGGTGTTGGTTGTACCGTTTTTAAAATCTTCGCATAAAATACGCGCTCCTACACCTTTTGAATCAGAGTTGTTGTCTCTCCATAAAATCGCAATTTTATCCGTGTAGTTTAACACGTCAAGAACATTTTCCGTAGTTTGACCTTTGGAGTCTGAAAAATCTTCACGGTTATAGATGGAAAACATACAAGGCACTGAGACGGCTGTTGAAGTACCGCAAGAGTGAATGTTAGAAAAATTAATTATCTCTTCTTGTTTTAAAAGAGGGTTTGTTTCACGCGTATAACCATTTAATGAAAAACGGTTTGCTCTTGCTGCTTCGCCTACAACCATAATAATAAGTTTACTTTTGTTCTGTTTTTGGTTTATTGTAGCATCTCTGCCGATAGGTTTTAGCTCTTTTTTACCATCTTTTAAAGAGTCTATTATAAACTTCACACTGCTGTAAATAGGGTAGGTTGGATTTGTGTAGTAGCGAAGAGGCTTATGCTCTCTAAAAAATGAGGTGTAGAATTTACTAAAAATTAAAAGCAGCAGAACAATTATGCTAAGGCTTATACCGATAACTTTAATTTTTAATAGAGCTTCTTTTTTAAATGAAGTAAATTCCAGTGGATATTTATATACTACAATAGATGGTAGTATTCCTAAAAAAAGAAGATATCCTACAAGCTCAATACTTAAAAGATCCATAGACTCATGTAAATCTGTCTGGATAGAATTGCGTATCATGCTATCATCGATAACGATATGATAGCTGTTCATAAAATAGCTTGTAAATGCAGAGATAATAAGAAAAGATATTAAAAGTGTTTTGGTTGTATATCTTGAACTAAGTAGAGTTAAAAGCAGTACTATAAATGCAGCTAAAACTACAAATAAAGACAAGACAAATGCACTGTTTAGAGCGTTTAACGGATATACCTCTATAACATTTTTTAAAAATGGTATATTGGTAAAAATGGTTAAAAATATAGCTGTTATTATAATTAGTCTATATTGCGTTACCGGCTGGATGTTTTTAAACATTAAATAGTTACTTTGAAGTGAATTTTGTCATAATTTTAGCATAAAGTTACAAATAGTTTGTAACTATCCGTACACTATAGCTTTATAGCTTCTTTATAAAATCTTCTAAGACCCATTTTTGCTTTTGTATCAAGATGGTATGAGATATGTTTTAAATAATTCAGTATATTGTTTTGAGAAATTTTTGTTCTTGTGGAAGCTTCATTTAGCATATATCTTGGAATTTTTACTCTGCTTTTTAGGAAATTCTTTTCAATTTTTTTATAAAACTCTTCGTCTTTGTGATAGCATAAAAGCGCAAAAACAAACGGAAGATTATATTTTTCATGCCACTTTTCGCCCAAATCTACATGTGGTTTGTTTTGAAGGTAATAACGAAGAGCATTGTCGCCTATTATAACTTCGCCTCTAATGTTTAATATCTTTGCAAGAACGTTAGAAGTCTCCGATGCGCTATCATTTACACTATCTACATGTGGAATAATCAATACGCTTAAAACTTCTTTTTTAGCGATTATCCCTAAGTTTACATTTTTATAGTTTTTTGCTCTTATGCTTGAGATAAAAGCTGCATCGACTCTATGTGATAGAAATTGTTTATTTATTTTTGATGGAACTCCGCGTTTGTAGTGCATACTCATACTCTGCTGGCTGCTTTTTGTAAATCGTTTCATAAAAACATGAAAAGGTAAAAGATTTAGATACTCTATTTTGCCAAAAACCACACACTTCTCCAACTAACATTTGGCAAAATTATACAGCTCTTAACTTATAAAAAAGATGAGTTTGATATAATCATGGCAAGAAAAAGTTTCAGGAGCAATCTTTTGGTAAGAGTAGAGTTTTTAGGACCGATACAAAAAGAGCCTATGCAGTTAGAAATAACGAATTTAAGTCAATTAGCCGTAATACTGCAAGGTGATGAAGAGATGAGAGAGTGGCTGGAAAATTCTGCCGTTGCGGTAAACGATACTCTTGTAAGCAGTAAAGACGTAGAGTTAAAAGACGGCGACAGAGTTGCTTTGCTTCCGCCTGTTTGCGGAGGTTGAGAAGTGCTTTACTTATATGACGGTCCTCTTGACGTTCCTTTGATTTTAAAAGATTGGTATGAACAAGAAGCAGCGAGTAACTACGGAGCATATATTCCTTTTGTAGGAACTGTAAGAAGCGAGGACGATATTGAGGGACTTAGTTTTGACATTTACGAGCCGATACTGAACTCTTGGTTTGATGCATGGCAAAAAAAAGCAAAAGAGAGGGGTGCCGTTATAAAAATGGCACACTCCCGTGGAGATGTAATGCTTCATGAGTCTTCATATATAGCTGCTGTTTTCTCTCCAAAACGCCGTGTTGCTTTGGAGTTTATAGACGAATTTGTAGAAGACTTTAAGGCATCGGCTCCAATATGGAAATATGATATCAAAGAGGGTAAGAGAATTTATGCACTTGATCGCTCAACTGCTATAAAAGGGAGCGGAATTTTAAAATGAGCCTATTATCTTATGAAACAAGCCAAAACATGTTGGATTTATTACATGTTAACTCATCAAGAAGCGAAAATATAGCACTTAGTTCATCTCTTGGAAGAGTATTAGCAGAGGATATCGTTGCCGAGTTCAACGACCCGCAGTTTCCTACCGCTTCAATGGACGGATATGCTGTAATTCACACTGATTTGGATGGAAAAAGTATAACAATTCTTGGAGACAATCCTGCTGGGAGCAACGAAATCCGAACTATTAAAAATGGCGAATGCATAAAAACATTTACCGGTTCTATGATGCCTCACGGTGCCGACACGCTTATTCAAATAGAAAATGTTAGTGTAAACAACGGCAAAATCACGGTAGATGAAAAAGTGCCTTTTGGTAATGCCGTTCGTCCTATCGGAGAAGGCTACAGAGCGGGAGACATACTTATCAAAAAGGGTACGAAAATAGGTTTTGTAGAGATTGGCGTAATGGCAGCTTTAAACAAAGTGATGGTAAAAGTTGCACTTAAACCTCGTGTTGCCGTTGTTTCAACAGGGAGCGAAATTTTAGATTTGGGCATAAACAGCGATAACCCTTCGCAGATAAGAAGTTCAAACAATTACACCTTAGCGGCACTTTTTGAACAATCAGGTGCAGAAGTTGTACAGCTTGGAACAGTCGGCGATGATAAAAATTCAATAATGCAAACGTTTCAAAATGCTCTCTCTTGTGCTGATATACTCGTAAGTACGGGCGGAGTCAGTGTGGGCGATTATGATTTTGTAAAAGATATAGTTCCGCGTATAGGGGCTGAAGTTGTCTATAAAGGCGTGGCAATTAAACCGGGTAAGCATATTTTAGTGGCACAAAAAGAGGAAAAATTTGTTTTAGCACTGCCTGGATTCGCCTATTCATCCACCGTTACGGCTATACTGTACGTACTTCCGCTTATTGCAAAAATGTTAGGACGCGACTCTGCATACAAAACAGTAGCGGCAAAACTTAGCGAAGAGTTTACAAAAAGAAGCCGCCTTACTGAATTTACGGCTTGTAACGTAGTAGTAGAAGACGGTGAATATTTTGTAAATTTTAAAGATAAAAAAGTTGGAAGTTCTGCGATACTAACCAACATGTTAAACTCAAGTGCGTTGATGATTACAGGTGAAGAGGACGCTAACCTCTCCAAAGGTACTTTCGTAAACGTAATACTGCTTGATAATTTTTAAAACAGTGTAGGTGCAAGAGCTTTTAGTTTATAGCTTCTTCTGTGTATCTCGCAGTAGCCGTGTTTTTTAATCATCTCTACATGTAGAGCCGTGCCGTATCCTTTATGTTTTTCAAATTCATACAGAGGATATTTTTTAGCATCTTTGATAATGTTTCTGTCATGTGTAACTTTTGCAAGTATTGAAGCGGCACTAACTTCAGGAATTTTACCGTCGGCTTTTATCATAGTATTTAATCCGCTTACGCCAAACGAAGAGTTTCCGTCAAACAGATACTCTTTACATGTAAGATGATTCATAATCTCTTCAAGCCCTCTTTTTAAACAAAATGAAATTCCGTTGTCGTCAATCTCTTTTGGAGAAAAAACTACTATATGATAAGCAGAATTTTTGATAATTTCTTCATAAAGAGCCTCTCTTTTTTTCTCGGTTAATTTTTTTGAATCGTCCAATCCATCTACATGTAAATTCAAAATACATCCTGCAATTACCAAGTCTCCGGCAATGGGACCACGACCTGCTTCATCAATACCACATAAATTTCCAAATTTCATTTTTCTTAGTCTCCTATTGCCCAAATATCAAACGGAATCATATCCACGCGCGATAAAGGGTGGCTTACACTTCCTTCTCTGCTCATGGTTATCGCCGTTACTTTTTTAATTTGGTATCTAAATAAAAAAGCTTCAATGGCTTCCATCTTTTTAAAAAGCGTTCTCTCGTCCGCAAAAGGCATTCCCAAAATCACTTCATCGTTTTTTGGAAGATAAAAATCAATTCCGTCGTCATAGAAGCAATCTCTTTGTGATTTTAGCAGTTCCAAATATATCATATTCTCAAAAAGTCTGCCGAAGTTCTTTTCAATAGTTAGAACCGATTTTAAAGATATATCGCAAAGGTATATCTTTCTAATTGCCTTTGGATGATTTACCTTTTGCAGCTGATGTATATAGTTTTTTTCACTAAGTGCTTCAAATGATTTGTAGAGTTTATCTTTTGATATTTTTCTGCCGTGCCTTATTCTTTCATATATAGAATATGGCGATATCTTTTGTGCCATCATTTTTGCACAAAATATCAAAATATCCAACTCAACATCGTTAAGTTTGCTCTTTAGAGCTTTTTGAAGATATATAACTCTCTCGTCACTGTTTATTTTATGCATAGAAGGGAAACCGCCTAATTGAAAAAAATGATTTAGTGCAGTTGAATCATACTTGTACTCATAAGCCAAAAACTCCTCATAATCAAGCGGATAAAGTTTTAGAGTCGTTAAAAAATCTATCTTGTACTCTATTTCGCTACAGATGATAAGTTGAGGTACGTTCACGATATTTATACTTTGTATGTAATTATCCAAAACAAGAGTGTTAATCATATTTTTAATACAAAAATTTGAGAGAGTTTTATTTAACTCATCTACATCAATACGCAAGTCACTGCAATCTATATACATGTAACTGTTTTTTTTAAGCCCAAAAAGATAGTTTTTGACTATTTTAGTTTTTCCGCTTTGCGTAATCCCGTTTATCTGATAGTTTAAATCTTCTAAGTAGAGTTTTCTAAAATGAAATTTATCTACATGTATATCCGTTTTATATAGTTCTTCAAGTAATATTTCCATGTGTTAATTTTACCATTTCCTTGCTTAAAGGAAATAAATTTATAGATATTTCAAATTTTTGCCTACATTTACTTGAATTTTAGAGACGCTTTGGATACAATTCCGCTCCCTTAACATAGTTAGGCTAGACCTGACGAGTTCTTTAGAAGGAAAAACATGGAAAAAATTCGTTTAAAATTGAAAGCTTACGATCATCGTGTACTTGATAGATCTGTAGCATCAATCGTAGAGGCTGTTAAGCGTACAGGCGCGGTAATTCGTGGTCCGATACCTTTACCAACAAAGATTCGTAAATATACTGTTATCAAATCTCCACACGTAAATAAAAGTTCACGTGAGCAATTTGAAATTCGTATGCACGCTAGAGTAATCGACATTGTTTCTGCTACGCCGGAGACTGTAGATTCTCTAATGAAATTAGATCTTGCACCGGAAGTGGACGTTGAAGTTCGCTCTATGGATAAGTAGGAGGTCATCGTGGAATATATTGTTGAAAAAATCGGTATGAGCCGTACTATCACAGTTCCTAGTAAGCCTGTTACTCTATTAAGAGTATTGGATGCTAAGGTATGTGAAGTTAACGAAGGTAGCGCAATTGTAGCTTACAATAGCGGTAAAAAAATGAATAAGTCAATTGAAGGTCAGCAAAAAAAATACAGCCTTTCATCTGAGTTTAACCGTTTTGTTACTATTGAAGTAGCAAACACTGAAGCTGGTGATTTAGATTTAGCACCTTTAGCAGAAGCTAAAGTTGTAAAAGCTACATTCAACACAAAAGGTCGTGGTTTTACTGGTGCAATGAAACGTTGGAATTTTTCTGGTGGTCCTGCTGAACACGGTCATAGATTTGGTCGTAGAACAGGTTCTATCGGTAATGCAGAGTGGCCAGGTCGTGTTATGAAGGGTAAAAAAATGCCTGGACAATACGGAAATACACAAAATAGTGTTAAGAACGAAATTATCTCTTTTGATGCTGAAAACAAAATCATTGCGGTTGTTGGTTCAGTTTCTGGAGCTAATGGTTCTTTAGGTCGTGTAAAGGTAGCTAAATAATGAGCGCAATAGTTCTAAATGAAAAAATGGAAAAAGCTTCTGAGTTAGCTTTGCCGGAAAGTTTTTCTGGTATTAATCCTCATAACTTATACCTGTACGTAAAGTCAACACAAGCAGCTATGAGAGCTAACAGTGCTACGGCTTTAACTCGTGCAGAAGTTAGAGGTGGTGGTAAGAAGCCATGGGCTCAAAAAGGCGGCGGTCGCGGTCGTGCCGGTTCTAAACGTGCTCCAACATTTGTTGGCGGTGGAAAAGCGTTTGGACCAAGTAACAATCGTAACTATGATTTAAAAGTTAATAAAAAGCAAAAAAAACTTGCTCTTAACTTTGCTTTAGCTGAGCATGCACAAAAGGGTAGTTTATTCATCGTAGAGAGCATTGAAATAGCATCTGGAAAAACAAAAGATGCTGCGGCTTTGTTTAAATCGTTAAATCAAAGAGATACTCTTTTTGTTAAAACGATATTGGATGAAAAAACTTATTTAGCATTTGAGAATCTTTCAAGCACGTATGTAATTGAAGAGAATGAATTAAATGCTTATTTAGCTGCGAATTATCGTTCACTTGTGATCGAAAAAGCGGTATGGGAAAATCTTGTAGGTGAGGCTAAATAATGGCAGATATTACAGATATTAAATCTATACTATATACAGAAAAGACACTTGCTATGCAAGAGGATGGAATGATTGTTGTTCAAACATCTCCACGTATGACTAAGTCAGGTCTTAAAGAGGTTTTTCGTGAGTACTTTGGAATCGTTCCATCAAGAGTAAACTCACTTAATCAAAGCGGAAAAACAAAACGTTTCCGTGGTGTAGCCGGTAAACAAAACGACTTTAAAAAGTTTTACGTTAAGTTACCAGAGGGTGCACAAATAGAAAGTTTGGCGGTTTAACATGGCAATTAAAACTTATAGACCGGTAACTCCGTCTCGTCGTTTTTATACGAATGTTGAAAATAGTGATATCACTTCTAAAGCGAGCGTGCGTTCATTGCTTGTTAAACTTCCTGCAACTGCTGGACGTAACAATAACGGACGTATAACTTCTCGTCATAAAGAAGCGGGTGCTAAAAAACTTTACCGTATTATCGATTTTAAAAGAAATAAATTCGGTGTACCTGGTACAGTTAGCACTGTTGAGTACGATCCGTACCGTAACTGCCGTATTGCACTTGTTACATATGCAGACGGTGATAAAAGATATATCCTTTTACCAAAAGGTTTAAATGTAGGCGATGCTGTTATCTCTGCTGAGTCTGGCGTAGATATTAAGCCTGGTAATGCGATGAAACTTATGAATATTCCTGTTGGTACAAATGTACATAACATTGAGTTAAAAGTTGGCAAAGGCGGACAAATGGTTCGTTCAGCTGGAACTTCTGCTCAAATTATGGGACGTGACGGCAAATATGTTTCACTTCGTATGCCTTCATCTGAAATGCGTTTAGTATTAGGTGAGTGTATGGCTACTGTCGGAACTGTCGGAAACGAAGAGTATATCAATATTGTTATTGCAAAAGCAGGTCGTTCTCGTCATATGGGTATCCGTCCTCAAACTCGTGGTTCTGCGATGAACCCGATAGATCACCCGCACGGTGGTGGTGAAGGTAAAACGAATTCAGGTCGTCATCCAGTTACTCCATGGGGTAAACCAACGAAGGGTTCAAAAACTCGTCGTAAAAAAGCAAGTGATAAACTTATTATTACTCGCCGTAAATCTAATCCGAAGAGGTAGTTAAATGGCAAGAAGTGTAAAAAAAGGTCCATTTGTTGAT
>NZ_MICH01000013.1:0-72152 GCF_001830805.1 Sulfurimonas sp. RIFOXYD2_FULL_34_21 | reverse complement strand
TAAGCTATCTCTTTACTTTTATTAACGACTTTTTTCTGTTTTTTAATTGCTAATTTTAAAATATTCATTAATAATTAACAATATTCTATTATAAGTGTCCGAATGATTTTTTATTCATCCATTTTTTGAATAGTAGATTTAATTTTTTTCATAGATGGATCTTTGAGTTTTACACTATGAACCCAAACAGATTTATAGCATCGTCATTATGCATAGTAGCAACATGAAAATCATCTAATAATAAGAGATTAAACCTTGAGTATTTTTTAGTAAATTTGTATATTTTCCGTTTATTCTAGAAATTCTTATATCTTCAAGTAGTGATAGCGTTCTTACATAGTGAGCTAATAGTGCCGTTAGCAAATGCCTGCACGAGGTAGTTTTTTATTGTACCTGTTTTTCTTGTAATAATGATATTCTAGCGAGAGTGTATAAAATTCAATGATGCCAAAGATTGGGTTTGTGATTTATTGAGAGATTGTTCAGGTTTGTAATCCAATATTTTAATTGCTGCTTGCTTATACTTGATTAAAGATATATAAATGTTACATAAAAATGTAATATAAGAAATTTTAACTAAAATTGATGATTTAAATAAGAATTCTGAAAAATATAGAAATCAAGTTTTTAATATAATTTCCACATTAAATGATTTTATCTATGAAAATAAAGAATTTAATAGTGAATAAATTCAAAAATTAATTGAGGAGTTGAGCTTTTTTATCACATTAATGTCTATTTCTATACTACTTGACATTTATATTTCTAGAGCTGTTAGATATGAAGAGGGGGGGGGAAATTCCTTGTTATAATGAAATATCAAGATAATCTTTTATACTTGAATCAAATATTAAAAAAGCTAAACTTGGCAGAATGAATCAAATAAAAAAAACTGTATTTTATGGATATCTATACATTAATCAAAATAGTATGGGAACTATAATGTCTGAAGTTAACGCTCAAAAAAATGAAAAATTTAATGTTTTGTTTTCTAAAACAGCAGTAAAACACCAATAGGTGTATCTGATTATTTTAGAAGAGGAATAGAATATCAATGGAAACTGCATAATAGTTTTAAGCAGCATATCAATCCAAGTTAATTTATGTGACGAATTTTGATTTATGTCTTTGTAGAGTTTGAAGACCATCCAAATACAGTTATAAAACTAAGTCACTTGATATAAAGGTAAATACATAAGGAAGCTCTATTATTAGAAGTTATTAAAAGGTATGTATATGGGATATATCAGATTAAGAATACACATCATGCATATATTCATAATAATATAATTGAATAGGAAGAGATTAAATAATTAACATTTTAAGAGCGTTTGTACAATTTGGGCACAGTGATTTATCTATGACACTTAGTAGATAAAACGTGATGATAAAAAAAGAGCTACATTTTTAGAAAATAAGAGTGTACCTAATGACACCGAAACAACACCGAGTATTAAAAAAGTTAGTTAAAAGTCGCTAATTTAGGGGTTTTAAAAGTTGTGGCTCCGGATACTGGAAGTACCTAAAAAACATATAAAAAACTACAAAAGACCGTAAACAAGGACTTTGTAGCTCTATCAAAATCTCTAAATCTCTTTAAAATTAGTCATTTTTGGGCACACTGCTTTAAATTTAAAAAAAATAAAAATTATAGTTGTTTTTTATAATTTACTTTACTATTTATAACTCTAATAATTAGCACTTCATTATTTTTAAATTTATAAAATAAGAGATAATATTCATATATCAATATTCTACAATCTTTTTTAATATTTTTATTTTTACATTCAATGCCAAGAAGAGGATTTTCTTCTAATAACTCAATATGTTTTTCAAGTTTATTAATATATTCTACGGCTACTGTAGGCTTGTCTTGTGCAATTTTCTCAAAAAGTTCAAATAAATCTTGTTTTGCTAATTCTGTATATTTAATACTATACATATTTAGATTTTAATTCTTTGAAAATTTCCTTGTGTGATTGTGAACATATTTGAGAGTTTAATCCATCATCTACTTTACTCTCTAAATGTGATAAATCATTTTGTATAGCAGTGCTTTGATTTTTTAAATTGTTAAAGCTCTCTTCTATGAATTCAATAAACTTATCTTTATTGCTATGAAACTCATTTAAAAATATATTTTCAACATTTTTATTATCAATATTTAAAGTAAGCATACTAAACTCCTTATTTTCTGTAATTATATCTTGATTTTTTTAATATAATATTCATGTCATGTGTTTTAGCGGCGCTAAACATTTATTATTATGTTACAAAAGTAATATCATAAAATTATATTTAAGATTTTTAGTTATAATTGATTGCCTTATTAATTTAATTTTCATTGTCGTTCCAGCAATGAGTAGAAATAGATTCAGGTACATGTTATAGTATGACTCAGCCCTTGAAAGAATGAGAAATGGTTATATTAGAAATGAATGTTAAAACTTCGTAATAAAATAGAAAAACAATAAGTGAAAATAATAAGGTGTTTTGTGTTTTTTAAAAACTTTTTACGTAATACAACGAAACATGTTCTGAATCTATTCAAAAAAAAGAAGAATTATGAAAATATCCTAATTGATGAATTTCATAATAGAGAATCTAAAATATTTTACAAAAATAATAAAAAAATCATAGAACTATCTCTTTCAAATATTCGTAATAATAAAGCTTACTTTCATAAAGAAATAAGTAAAAAAAATGGTGGAAAAAGAAGACTTTCAATACCAGACTCGTACACGAAAGTTGTTCAAAAGAAAATAAACATACTTTTAACTAAATTTTATCATGCTCCAAAATCAGTTTATGCATTTGTTAAATCTAGTGACAATAAAAAAAATATAGTTACAAATGCTTATATGCATATTAACAAAAAAATAGTAATAAATGTAGATATTGAAAATTTTTTTAATTCTATTAATTTTGGGAGAGTAAGAGGATTGCTTATGTCATATCCCTATAATATAGATAAAGATTTAGCTACAAAAATTGCACAGCTTACTATTTTTAATAATCAATTGCCACAGGGTGCTCCATCTTCTCCTGTAATTTCAAATATGATTTGTTATAAATTGGATAAACAGCTAATGCACCTAGCTAAAGAATATAGATGTATGTATACTAGATATGCGGATGATATAACATTTTCTACTAATGATAAGTACCTTAATCAAAAAGCTTTTTTTAAAGAGTTAAACAAAAAAATAAATGAAAATGGGTTTAGCTTAAATAGCTCTAAAACAAGAGTTCAGAAATATTGTCATTCTCAAATAGTAACAGGATTAAAAGTAAACGAAAAAGTAAACTTAAGTAAGAAATATATAAGACAAATTCGAAGTATGCTCCATTCATTACATAAAGATGGATTAGCTGAGGCATCAGTAAAACATTTCAAATTGTATAACATTGACGAAAAATATAGTAAAGACAAAGAAAAATCATTTAAAAGAATTTTACGTGGTAAAATAGATTTTATGGGCATGGTACTTGGAAAAGAGGATTATAAATATAAAAAAAGTATTTATTTATTTTATTTAGCAACTAATAATTATTTACCATTAAATTATTATCAAAAATTAGAAAAAATGAATTCTGAAGATGAAGACTTTTTAAAATTATCACTTCAGGAAATGTATAGTTCAATAGTTGTTTTTACTGAGGGAGAAACAGATATTACATATTTAAAAGCCGCGCTAAATTTTTTTCATTCTAAAGATAAATTTTTAGAGTTAAAAATTCGCTTTGTTTCATTAGGTGGCTTTCCAGAAGTAATTAAATATCATAAAGCAATATTTTTAACAAAAAATGATAATGTAACTTTAGAACTTAGAGAAAAATTATCACCTTATTTAAATAAGAGCGTAAATTATTATTTTTTACTTGATGCAGATGACCCAGATATTAAAAATTATTTTAACAAAACTTATGTACCAAATTCTTTTTATTTAATTATGGAAAAAACAGATGGCTATATTGAAAAATGTTTTCAAAAGGAGCTAATTAAAGATATTATCAATAAGCATGGATATAAAATTGAACCTGAAAAATCAACAAAACAAAAAGTTACAAATCAATTATTAAATCATTTAAGAAACAATTCTAAAAAGGATGATTTTTTTTCAATTGACTCGTATATTGTATATGCTGAAAAACAAATTTTTAAGACAATATTAGCAAAGTACATTTGTGATAATAAAGAAGTTGATTATAGTGTTTTTAAAGATTTTTTTGATTTCATAATTAAAAATAAAACTAATAATCTAATTCCAACTAAATTATCAATAGATGATGAATATAAGTAAAAAACAATACCAAATTTATAAATAAATTTATTAGATAATATTACAAAAAGGTAAAATTTTTAATATGAAACCTGAAATAAAAAAAAACTTACAACAAATTTTATATGATACTGCTAATGAATTATCAAATATTTCTGAAATTACAGATGAAAATAAACACTTTCTCGTTCAAGAGCTTCTCAAAATCTTTGATACTCATTATAAGCTCATTGATTACATCGAAAGTAATACCATTGAGATTGTTGAAATTAAGAAAATCAAAAAAGATAAATCATATTTAAAAAAATACATATCAGCTTTTGAAAAGAATCTCAAACTTTATATAATCATTAAAGACAGAAAAAACATAAATAAAATGGTCTTAAATATTTTATTATTTGAGTTGTTTATGGAAGATATAGAAAAATTTTACAAACTTCAAAGTGATATACATACATTCTTTTTGGCAAATCCAGAAAATAAGAGAAATTATCAAATACTACAAAAATCTAAAAAAAAGCTTACTGATGTAGAAAAAAAATTTATTTACATGTATGAAACATATGAGTATTTAAAATCTCTTTTGAAGTTTTTTAGATGTCATGCTCTTACTAAAAAAAATATTATGACTTCTCTTTCTATCATGTTATATAAATCACTGATGAAGACTGAAGCAATTTCAAAATATCAGATTAAAGAAATATTAGAAACAATGTTTTTTAAATTAGATGCTCCAACTGTTATAAGAGTAGATGAAATGGATAAAATTTATATAAAAACGGTGGTTGATAAATTAATTATACAAGCTTATCCTAGTTCCAATGATATAGAATCTCTATTGAACTTTGAAGAGATAAATAAAAAATTATTAAAAAAGATAGAAAAATATGAAAATGCTCCATCTGAAAAAATAAAATTTGAAAACTTCATAAAGGATAAAATATCCCCTCTGCAAGGTAAACTAAGCTTATAAAAACTTCTATACAAAAAAATCCCATAAAATAGAGGAAATTTTTTTCTATTAATATTTTTACAATTCTTGCATACTTTCACCGTCTTAAGAACAACCAAAAACAACTAATCGATTAGTTAATCAAATCAAAGGATTAACTTATGTTAACAATAAAAGCAAAAATGTTGCACTTATTTAAAAGTGCTGATTATACAAACCGCGAGACTGGCGAAGTCACACTAGGCAAAAACAAACTGCAACTGCTAATGGAGACACCTCTTAAAAACGGCGGTTTTAAAAATGAGTTGCTTGATATCTCTATACCTCCTGAAAAAGTCCATCTATATAAGGACAAGGAAAACGAAGAGGTTGAAGTTGAAGTGGCACTTATTGGTAAGGCAACTTTTTACGGAATCTAAAAGACCGTAGCAAATGCGTAGGTCTAACAACGAGTAGTGCACGTGGCTTTGCCACAGTGTTTGCTCGAGGCGTTAGCTTTAGCAATTTGCCATCTATTTTATAAAGAATAATCAACAAATTGCTATGGATGAAATTAATAGAGGGGGTTTTAGTAACACCCCCTCTCATAAATCAAGAGAGTAGATATAAAACCCTCTTGAAATTACAGACTCTTAGGAGCTGAAAGGAAATTTACTATGAAAAAAGATGATATAAAAAATATACCTCATATATCTGGTATAGATGCTCTATATTATTTTGCACAAAGCGGTGGCGGATATGATGCCTTTTATGAAAACATCATAGAACAGATAGATAATAAAAAAGCAGAGTTTAACACTCTTAATTATGCTTATGCAGATAATGACATAATAATTACGCTTAACAATATAGATATAAAATACAGCGGTATGGGAAGAGACGGTTTCTTGTGGTTTAATCATGACTTCTTCAGGGTTGGATTTAAAGATAGTGAAAAAGCTCAAAACATTCATAACATCAGAGTTCAGCTTAACGCAATAGGAATCTATACAATAGGTATAGAATCACTTGTAAAATATATAAATACTCAACTACTTTGCGGTGCTCTCTTAAGTACAAACTACTTTCCAGTAACGAGAATAGATGTAAATATGTTTATAGAGCATAACTTTAACTATCTGCGTAAAGAGATGATACTCTCTAAAAAGAAATCTCACTCCGCAAATATTACAGAGCGTTCAAGCGGTTATGAGCTAGAGACTTACTATGTAGGTAAAAAACCGTTTATGCTTAGAATCTATAATAAACTAAAAGAGTTAGAGACATCATCGGAAATAAAAAGAGAGTTGATGCATAACTACTTTGGAGTAAACGGACTTGATATAAATAAACCTATCTTTAATGTTGAGTTTGAATACCACAGAGAGGTATTAAAAAATTATGCAATAGATACCATAGAAGATGCACTAATTCGGTCTCAGAGCTTGTTTGAATTGGGCTGTAATTTGGTAAAAGTTATAGATATCTCAACTCTTACGACAGAGCAGCTAAACTCTTCAAACAAAAGAAGAGCACCTCTATCGCCTATTTGGGAATATATCTCAACACATTATGACAATAAAGAGTTTATGCAGATAACTACACCTCTTGAAAAGATAGAGAAGATATCTTACAGATACTCGCTTGAAGATGCCCGTAAACCTATCAAAAGACAAATTACAAGACTGCTACTGCATGAGAACTCTCCGACACTTCTGTATTTCTATGAACTGCTTCAAAGTGCAGAACAAGATTACAAACTACGACAAAACATCAAAGAGTTTCAAAAAGATAATTCAGAAAATAATAGTGCAATAACTGTTTTAGATAAGTTTGAGGATGATTTGAAAAAATACTCCAATGAGGGATTAATAAACTTTGAAAAAGCACTTTCAAAAGACATGAGAGGCATTATGCCAAATGATGCACTCTATGATGAACTGCTACATAAATATGATGCTATTGACAATGAACTGATACGTCGCGGTATTAGAAAAGTACCGTTTTAGGGGTAGGGCATGAACATAGAATTTGAAAGTTTAAAACTGCTTCCTCAGATGTTTGTCCTTATTGAGAAGCTAAACACTAATTTACAAAACGCCCATACAAAAAGATGGTTAAGCGTTAAAGAGTTGGCGACATATCTTAGCTACTCATCCGATAGAATCTATAAGTTAAAAGATGAGCACTTTATTGAGGGAGAACACTTTTATAAAAAAAGCGGTAAAATACTCTTTGATAGAGTTGCAATAGATTCTTGGGTGGTCGAAGGGAACACACTTGAAACTAATGACACGCGACGGCAAATTGTGGATAACGTTTTACTATCAATCGGTAAGATATAGAAGGACTCTAAATCTTGATGATAATAAGACGAACCGCAAACTTGCCACTACAAAAATAATTCCTGAGATTATCTATAAGCTAAACTCGGGAGCGTTCTTTGAAAAAGAGAAAAATAAAATACCGACGGTTGAAGAGTATGCAGAGATAAGTCTTGCTCTCCATGCAAAAAGCAGAAAAGCATCAACAACTTATGATTATGCTACGGCTATAAAACTGCATATCTCTCCGACTTTCGGTAAAAAACGCCTCAATATGATAAAACCCTCTGATATACAGCTTTGGCAAAACAGACTGCTTGATAAACTAAAACCTAGAAGAGTAAGAAACATAAGAGCAACATTTAATACCATATTTGATGATGCTATAAGAGATGAGATAATAGATAAAAATCCTATCTCTAAAGTTAAAGTTCCTAAACTTGATAAGGTTGAAGTAAAATCATTTTTGCTTGATGAAGTAAAGAAGATAGTATCAACTGCAAAAGATGACATGAAAGCTTTTACTGCATTAGGTTTCTTTAGCGGAATGAGAAGCGGAGAACTGATAGGTCTTAAATGGAGCGATGTTAACTTTGAAAAAAGAGAGATACATATCCAAAGAGCTATAAGAATGGGAACTATATCCACTCCAAAGACAAAAAACTCTATAAGAATTATAGATATACTCGATAATCTGCTTCCATATTTAAAAGAGCAATATGAACTTACTGGAAGTAAAAACTCCTATGTATTCTTAAATGATAAAGATGAGCATTACTATGATATCAAAAGAATAAGAAATACAAAATGGAAAAATCTACTCAAAGAGTGCAATATAGAGTTTAGAACTATATATCAGATGAGACATACGTTTGCAACTATAATGATTGAGAATAATGAAGATATATTATGGGTGTCAAATATGTTAGGTCACACCGATTCATCTATGACATTACAGATGTATGCAAAGTATAGAAAGAGAGAAGATGTTAAAAGAGCTTCATTTTTAGGTAATATCTAAGGGCACAAATAGGCACACTTTGGGCACAGTAAGTAAAAATAAGTCTAGGAAAGCCCGTATTTTAGGGGTTTAAAAGGTTGTGGCTCCGGATACTGGATTCGAACCAGTGACCAAGTGATTAACAGTCACCTACTCTACCGCTGAGCTAATCCGGAATGTTTTAAGAGGTCGAAATTATACTTTATGAGTTTTAAAAAGTCAAGGATTTTAGGCTATTTTGTGCGTTTTCTTTTCTCATTATCATGAGGAATAAAAAATTCCAAATTCCCAACTAGTTTTTTGGATATTTTAGACTCTTTTATTAGTATTTCAAGTCGTTTTTTACTCTCTTCATCGAAGAGCAGATTTATATCATCCATTGTCAACGGTCTTTTATCTAGGGTGTTTAATATCTCTTCATCGTCATAGTTTGAGTTGTTCGGCTCTGCATGTACCCTTGAAGCTATATGTATAGGCAGGGCATTGTCAAAAAGCAATGAAGCATTGTGGAGTTCCTTGTAGCTTAAGGCACTTACATTATAAGCAGGCGGTCTATCAATCGTACCAATGTCAATTCTTGTTACATGTAGCTTTAAAAGGACTTCATTTAGTTTTTGTATCTCTTCTTTTGTATCGTTGATACCTTTTACAAAAAGTATTTCTATGAACAGTTTCCCTTTAAATGTTTTGCTAAATTCGATTACCTTTTTTACTATATTTTCTATTTTGATACTTGGATGAGGTCTGTCTATTTTTTTAAATACATCTTCGCTAACGCCATCAAGTGAAAGTTTAACCTGGTCTAGTTTTAAAAGTGAATTAAAAATTTTATCATTTACCAATGTAGCACTGTTGGTAAGTATCAAAGTTTGAGTCGAGTTTTTGATTTTATTTATCTCATCAATAAGTTCATCAAGATAAGGATATAAAGTAGGTTCGCCGTTTGCCGTAATAGTAATTACATCTATTTTATCATGCAGATGTTCTTTTAATCCGTTAATGATAGTGGAGACTTCTACTACATTTGTCTGTTTATCTGTTGTCGCACTTGGAGCAAGTTCACAGTAAAGGCAGTCAAAATTACATTGTTTTAGGGCAGGGGAGAGGTCTATACCCAAAGAAGAACCGAATCTTCTTGAGTTAATAGGTCCAAAAATTGTTTTCACTTATTTTTTGCTTACTCTATGACATTCAGCAATAAAATGTTTTGCGTTTTCAACAGGTACGTCAGGAAGAATACCGTGTCCTAGATTAAAAATGTGACGAGAACCGCCCATTATTTTTTGCAGAGCTTCTACGCACTCAGTTGTTGCTTCTTTACTATAAAGTCTGCACGGTTCCATATTGCCTTGAAGTACGTATCTATCACCAAGCTTCTCTTTTGCAAAAGACATAGGTGTTGACCAGTCTACACCAAAAACATCAAAATTTCCGTAAACTTTATCTAAAAATGCAGGAATGCCTTTTGGAAACATGATGATTGGAATATGAGGATATTTTGCTTTTAGGTAGTCTGCAATTTCTACCATATATTTCCAAGAAAATTCATCATATTTTGCAGGCTCAATAGCAGCAGCCCATGAGTCAAATATCTGAACAACATCAATTCCCGCTTCAATCTGTTTTTCCATATAAAGTTTTACGACTTCGGTTACCTTCGCTAAAATTTTATGTAAAAGCTCTGGATTTGAGTACATCATTTTCTTACAGATATTGTAAGTTTTTGTACCTTCTCCTTCTATCATATAGGTTGCTAATGTCCATGGAGCGCCAGTAAAACCGATTAGCGCTTTATCTTCTGAGAGTTCTTGTTTTATTAGTTTGATAGTTTCATAAACATAAGTGAGTTTTGAAGCAGCTTCCTCGCCGCCGATTAGTCTGTCTAAATCTGCTTCATTTTTTATAGGGTCATTAAATTTAGGACCTTCACCTTTAATAAATTCCAAATCCATTCCCATCTCATCAGGAACAACAAGAATATCGCTAAAAAGTATAGCAGCATCAACTCCTACAATATCAACCGGTTGAAGTGTTACTTCACAAGCTTTTTTAGGGTCATGGCATAAATTTAAAAAATTTCCAGCTTGGGCACGAACTTTCATATACTCTGGAAGGTACCTACCGGCTTGTCTCATCATCCAAACCGGAGTGTAAGGAGTCTCCTTACCAAAACATGCATCTACAAATATTTTACTCATTTCATACCTTTAAGAATTTTATTTAAATTGATTATTTAGTGACTTTTTCCGACTTTTCCCAAGAAAAAAAGTCCAACTGCTACGGCAGTAATTGATAGCGCAAAGTATAGCATATCTAGCGCACCGTTATACTCCGTATGACCAACTTTTTGAAAAAAACCTACAACAAGTACCATAACGATAACTTTAGAGATTTTATCTTTTAGCTGATCTAGCGAATGTATTGCCAAAATTCTGTTTTCTTCTCCCTCTTCATCTTTAGCTGCATCTATTTCAGATATAAATAGCTCATACAAACCAAAAGCAAAAAGAAGCATTACCACACCGATTAAGTACAAATCAACTGCACCTATAATTCCTGCAACGACATCTTCATGAAAGTTTTCAGGATGAGCATGATTTATATATGTAGTAATTACATATTTTGCAGTTTCATAAATATCAAAGCTAGCAACTATAAATAGTGAGATGGCACCAATAAGCCCAAAAACTACGGCAAGAATAATAATAAATCTTGAACTCCATAAAGTATTTTCAAAAAGCTTTTCAATCATTAACTATTTTTCCTCTTCCATCTCTGCCCATTTTTGAGCTATTCTAACGGCATTTGTAGCGGCACCTACTCTTAAGTTATCTGCAACAATAAATAGATGAAGTATATTTTTAGAGAAGCTATCATTTCTAATACGTCCTACAAAAGTCTCATTTTTTTCCAAACATACAGAAGGCATCGGGTAGATAGATTCTTTTGGAGTGTCTAAAATAACAATATTTGGAGCTTTTCTTAAGATCTCTCTTGCTTCATCGGCATTAACTTCATTTGCAAATGTAAGAGTAAGTGCTTCGGCATGACCTCTTAGAGTAGGAACACGAACACATGTAGCACTTAGAGGAATTTGTTTGTGCATTATTTTGGTAGTTTCATTTACCATCTTCATCTCCTCTTTAGTGTATCCGTTATCCAGAAAAACATCTATTTGAGGAATTACATTAAGTGCGATTTGGTGCTTAAATGCTTTATGTTCACTCTCGCTTAATTTAAAAGTAAAAAAATCTTTCATTTGGTTAACAAGCTCTTCCATAGCAGTTTTTCCAGCTCCAGAAGTTGCTTGATAGGTACTTACATCTACTCTTGTAAGCCCATAAGCTTCATCTAGAGGTTTAAGTGCTTGAACCATTTGGATAGTTGAACAGTTTGGATTTGCAATTATTCCAGATTTTTTCCATTTTGCTATATCGCTAGGATTTACTTCAGGAACAACAAGGGGAATATTTTCATCCATTCTAAAGTGAGAAGTATTGTCTATTACAACAGCTCCGGCTCTTACCGCCGCTGATGCGAATTGCGCACTAACGCTTCCTCCGGCTGAAAAGAGAGCGATTTCGATATCTTCTTCTTCAAAAACGGTATCTGTAAGCTCTTTTATAACAATCTCTTTATTTCCAAACTCTACTTTTTTCCCGGCACTTCTAGAGCTTGCAAGAGGAACAAGTTTATTAATCGGAAAATTAACTTCATGCAAAATTGCAAGCATCTCTTCTCCAACCGCCCCATTCGCTCCAACTACTGCCACATTGTATTTTTTAGACATCTTTTCTCCTTATAACTGATAATTTTTTATTTTTTTAATTAGATTTTCTTTGCTCATACCGAGTATTTCAGATGTTTTGTCAACATCACCGTTTTTTGAATTTAGAACCTCTGCTATAAGCTCTCTTTCCAAACTGGATATGTCTTTTTGAGTGCTTAATCCGCGATGTTCTAAAAAAAGCTCATTAGGTGTTATCTCGTTGCCCTCACTCAAAATAACTGCTCTCTCAACGACTGAAATAAGTTCTCTTATATTTCCAGGCCATCTATATGATAAGAGCTGTTTTTTAGACTCATCAGAAAAATTTTTTAATTCAAAGTTGTATCTTTTACAATTTTGTTCCAAAATTTTATCTGCAATTTGTAAAATTTCGTCTCTTCTTTCTCTAAGAGGCGGAATATTTATGGGTATAGTATTTAAACGATAGTATAAATCATCTCTAAACTCGCCGTTTTTTATCTTATCCAAAAGATTTGCATTAGTTGCAGATACAACTCTTACATTTATTTTAGTGCTTTTAGACGAGCCTAGTCTTCTTATCTCTTTCTCCTGCAACGCACGAAGCAGTTTTGCTTGAACGCTATACGGCATCTCACCTATTTCATCCAAAAAAAGTGTTCCGCCTTCTGCTAATTCAAACTGTCCTGCTTTTGCTTCAGCTGCATCGGTAAAGGCACCTTTTTCAAATCCAAATAGCTCGCTCTCTATCAGGTTTTCCGGAATTGCAGCCATATTGATTGCTATAAAAGGTTTTTTTGCTCTAGGAGAGTTTTCATGTACATAAGAGGCAAAAAGTTCTTTGCCTACACCGCTCTCACCGAGGAGTAAAATTGTTGCATCCGTTTTAGAGGCTTTGTTGGCAATATTTAAAACTCCCTCAAGCGCTTTTGAGTTTCCGAAAAAACCGCTTATACTTTTTTTATCACTTCTTTTGGTTAATGTTTTTTTTACTTTTTGAATTCTATCTTCTCTTCTGATTGCGGTAATTAGAGTGTCCACGTCAAAAGGTTTAAGCAAAAAGTCTTTTACTCCTAGATGAATTGATTCAATTGCTCTTTGCAGCGTTGCATTTCCGGTCATTATAATAACTTCATATTTGCCATCTAATGCTTTTACAAACTCTATACCATCCATACCAGGCATATTTATATCTGTAATAACTAAATCAAAACTATCGTCAATATTTTTTAGCGCGTCTTTTGCATTTTTAAAAGTTTTTATTTCAAACTCTTGATAGTCGCTCATAGCGATTTCAAGAGATTTTCTCATATTGATATCATCTTCAACTATTGCAATTTTCACTAATTTTAGCCTTATTTTAAAGGTGCGATTGTAGCAAAATTATCATTAAAATCGACTTTGAAGCAGGTTGTTTTTAGTGTTAGAATAGTTGTTGAAAAATTTTGTAAGTTAACCGTGCTCTCTTTGTGTTCTACATGTAGTCCAAGTTCATGTATGTACTCTATAAACTCTTGCGAATTTTCAAAAACAAGAGCTTTTAAATCCTCACCGTTTCTATTTTGTAGAATTAGTTCTCTTTGAGGAGTACCTTCACATTTTGTCATAGCACGTGAAATCAGCAGTGTTTCATTGTATATAACCGAGTTTTGAACTATATATTTGTATGAAATAAGGAACTCACTTGCATTTAATGCTAGTGAGTTAAAAATTAATATCGAGCAAAGTCTGAGTGAGAAATTACTATTTCCATCTCTACTTCGCATAGCCCCTCTTTAAAAGTTGTTTCAACAACATTTGCATTTCTTACCATAGCTTGAACATAAGTACGAATAGTAGATCTTTGAACCATCATATTTTTGATAGTATCTTCGCCATCAATACGAACACCTTTTACCTTCTCTGCAATTGCTCTGTAAGCATCGGCAATAGCCGCTCTTTTCGCAAGGGCATAAGCTTGAGCGGGAGAGATAGTGTTCATAGGTGCAACTCCTTGACCTACAACAGATAGATGAATAGAAGAGTTCTTTTTCAAAACCTCTTCTTCTTTTTGAGCAGCTGTTGCAGCTTCTGAAGCTAACCTCTCATCTTTTTCCGCTTGAATTTGTGCAGCTTGAGCTTGTGCTTGTGCCAACATTTCAGCATAAGTTTGCTGCGTAACAGTAGTATCTGCAGGTTTAATAATCTCATCTGCAAAAAGTGATGAAATGCTTAAAAGTAGCGCAAATAATATTGAATATTTCATTGTAAGTTCCTTACCATGGTTTTATGTATGTTTGTAAAGCAATTACTATTCCAACTCATCTGATTCTAGAGAAAAATCATCATCTTCATCTTCAATAGGTTGTTTAGGACAGCGAGAAACATTTGCAACATCATCGCCTTTTACTATATAAACACCGCTAGTGTTTCTGCTTGATTTAGATATAGTCTGCATATCTACTCTTATCATTTTACCTGCTTTTGTCAGGGCCATCATGTCCATACTCTCATCAACCATTAGACAGCCTACTACATGTTTGCCTGTTTTTGGAGTCATCTTCATCGCAATTACTCCTGAGCCACCGCGATTTGTCAAGCGATATTCTCCTGCATCAGTACGTTTTCCGATACCTTTTTCGCTTACAACCAATATTTCCTGCTCATCGCTTGAAATAATATTTGCGTCAACCACAACATCATCTGCATGTTTAAATTTAATACCTCTGACGCCTCTTGTATTTCTACCCTGATCACGTGTTTTTTCCATATCGAATTTAATACATTGAGACATTTTTGTCATTATAAATAGATATTTGATGCTTTTGTCCGCAATTTTAGCAGTAATAATTGAGTCGTCATCATCAAGTAAAATGGCTTTTACTCCATTGCTTCTGATATTTGAGAATTCGCTTAAGTTTGTTCTTTTCACAATACCTTTTTTAGTAAAGAATACTAAAGATTTCTCTTCGCTAAAGTCCGTAGTCGGATTTATGGACTGAATTTGCTCTTCTGCAACAAGGTTAAGTAGATTTACTACTGCTTTGCCTTTTGCTGTTCTGCTTCCCTCTGGAATGCGGTAAACCTTTAGCCAATGAAGCTGACCGCGGTCTGTAACAAATAAAAGAGTATCGTGAGTGTTACATGTAAAGAATCTCTCAATAAAGTCATCTTCATAAGTAGTAACGGCTATTTTGCCTTTGCCGCCTCTTTTTTGTTTTTCATATTGAGCAAGCGGAACTCTTTTTATATATCCTCTGTGAGTTATAGTTACTACCATTGGCTCGTTAGGGATTAAATCTTCTACGTCTATATCATCGTAGTCATCTTCAATGTCGGTACGTCTAACGTCGGTATATATAGATAGAATTTCATCAAACTCTTGGTCAATTATTCCATGTAAAATCTCTTCGCTTTTTAGAATTGACTCCAAATATGTGATAAGCTCAAGAAGTTCACGAAGTTCATTTTCAATTTTTTCGCGCTCAAGACCGGTAAGTCTTCCTAAACGCATATCAACAATGCTTTGAGCTTGAATAGTAGTAAAGTCAAATTCAGATACTAAGTTATCTCTTGCTTCTTCAATATTTTTGCTTGATTTGATAACTCTTATGATTTCATCTATAATATCAAGAGCTTTTTTAAGACCTTCTAGTATATGCGCTCTTGCTTTTGCCTTTTCAAGGTCAAAAATCGTACGGCGAATAATAATAGTTTTACGGTGATTTATAAAGTGTTTTAAGATATCTATGATTCCAAAAATTCTAGGCTCTTGGTTTAAAATAGAGAGCATGATGATACCAAAAGTAGTCTGCATGCTTGTCTGCTTGAAAAGATTGTTAAGAACTATCTCGCTCATAGCATCTTTTTTAAGCTCTATTACGACGCGGATACCCTCACGGTCAGACTCATCGCGAATTTCCGAAACACCCTCTATCATTTTGTCTTTTACAAGATTTGCAATATTTTCTATAAGACGAGCTTTGTTTACTTGATATGGGAGTTCGTCTATAACTATAACGTCTCTGTTGCCTTTTTTCTCTATGTGAGTTTTTGCACGAACTTTTATACGGCCGCGTCCTGTCTCATATGCATCCATTATCCCTTTTTTGCCAAATATTGTTCCGCCTGTTGGAAAATCAGGTGCTTTAATATGCTCCATCAGTTCTATAAGCTCAATATCCGGATTTGCAAGAAGTGCTTTTAACCCGTTCATTATTTCCGTAGGATTATGCGGAGGAATATTTGTTGCCATACCTACGGCAATACCGGAAGAGCCGTTTATTAGAAGATTCGGCACACGTGTAGGCATAACATCAGGCTCTTTTGTAGTAGCATCATAGTTGTCTATCATGTTAACGGTATTTTTTTCTAAATCTTTTAGAAGTTCTCCCGCATATTTTGTCATTCTAGCTTCAGTATAACGCATTGCAGCAGCAGAATCACCATCAACAGAACCGAAGTTTCCTTGTCCGTCAACCAGTTCCATTCTCATTGAAAAATGTTGAGCCATACGAACTAGTGCATCATAAACGGCAGTATCCCCGTGCGGGTGGTATTGACCAATAACGTCACCGACAATACGCGCAGATTTTTTAAATTTTGATCCGTGAGAGAGACTTAGTTTGTCCATCGCATAAAGGATTCTTCTATGAACAGGTTTGAGTCCGTCGCGAACGTCGGGTAATGCACGTCCTACTATTACACTCATAGAATAGTCAAGATAGCTGTTTTGAAGAGTCTCTTCAATATTTATAGTTTGTATATTATCATTGTTTAGCAAGTCGCCCATATAAAACACCTAGTTTAAAAATTAAAATCTTTTTATGATATCTGAATGTCCCTTAAGCTTTATGGAAAATATATTAAAATAGAGGGAAAATATTTTATTTGTGAATTGCCGAGACGTTGTTTTATAAAGTGAAGTTATTGATTAATAATTAATCAGTTTTTTGCCTATCGTAAAATATTTTGCTAGTATAATTTGAGCAGATAAACTAAAAGGATAAAAAATGAGAAAATATCATTTGGCTTTACTATTAATTCCGTCTTTGGTCTTTGCCGAGGATTCGCTTAGCAGTGGAAATACTGCTTGGATGCTTGTTGCTACTGCATTTGTTATGTTAATGACACCGGCAGGTCTTGCACTCTTTTATGGAGGGTTAACACGTAGCAAGAATGTATTAAATACAATAGGTATGAGTTTAGGTGCATATGCGGTAGGAACATTGGTATGGGTTTTAGTAGGTTATTCAATTGCTTTTGGAAGCGGAGATATTATAGGAAGCGGGAAAGTGCTTCTGAATGGAATTACTTCAAGTACTTTAAGCGGTAGTATTCCTGAGCTTCTTTTTGTAGCATTTCAAGGTACTTTTGCAGCTATTGCAGTGGCAATTGCGAGTGGCTCTATGATAGAGCGTGTTAAGTTCTCCACATATATGGTTTTTGCAGCTTTATGGATAGTAGCTGTTTATGCACCTGTAACTCACTGGGCTTGGGGTGGAGGTTCTACACTTAACTTTGGAGAGATGGATTTTGCCGGAGGAACAGTTGTTCACTTAAATGCGGGTGTGGCAGGTTTTGTTGTAGCTATGATTTTAGGACGCAGAAGAGATTACGGTAAAACGGCGATTAAACCTTTTTCACCTGTTTTAGTCTCACTCGGTGCTGCACTGTTATGGTTTGGATGGTTTGGTTTTAATGCCGGGTCTGAGTTGGCAGCTGACGGTGTTGCAGCATCTGCATTTTTAGTTACAAATGTGGCGGCTTCACTTGGAGTAATAGGTTGGATAATAGTTGAGTGGCTTGTTTATAAAAAAGCTACTATCGTAGGTGGAGCTTCAGGTGCGGTTGCAGGTCTTGTGGCAATTACTCCTGCTTCAGGTTCAACAGGCGTTGAAGGTGCTATTATAATAGGTTTAGTCGGCGGTATTTTAGGTTTTTGGGGTGTTGCAAAACTTAAAAATATGTTTAAAGTTGATGATTCACTAGATGCTTTTTGGATACACGGATTAGTTGGTATCTGGGGTTCAATAGCGACGGCTTTGTTTATTGCTCCCTATGCACTAAAAGAGGATTATAACATGGCTTCTCAGCTTGTAAGTCAATTTCAGGCAATTGGGTTAACAATAGTGTATAGCGGTGTTGTAACTGCAATAGTTTATTTTATAGCGTCTGCAATAACAGGCGGAGGCAGAGTTGATGATGAGTCTGAAAACAGAGGTCTTGATGAGACAATTCACGGAGAAAAAGCATTAAATCTATGATTTGCTTAAAACCACAAAAATGGTTACAATTTTAAACTTAATTTGGAGATATTATTATGAAAAGAGTAGAAGCGGTTATTAAACCATTTAAATTAGAAGATGTAAAAGATGCTTTGGCTGAAATCGGAATTACGGGTATGACTGTTAGCGAAGTTAAAGGTTACGGTCGTCAAAAAGGGCATAGTGAACTCTATCGCGGTGCGGAATACGTTGTTGACTTCTTACCTAAAATCAAGATGGAGATGGTAGTTGACGATGGAAATGTTGAACAAGTTGTCAGCACAATAGTTGAAGCTGCAAGAACCGGTAAAATAGGTGACGGTAAAATATTTGTGAGTGATGTTGAGAGAATAGTTCGTATTCGTACAGGTGAAACTGATAGCGAAGCTATATAATTATTATAATGCCAAAGGAGTTTATCTCTTTGGCATAGATATTTTTTAAAATCTTCATATTGATTAAAAATTAATCAATTTTAAAAACAATAAGACTCTTCATACGATATAATGCTTCCTTCAAATTTTAAAGGATATCTACATGTTAGAAGCAGATTTCAAATACATCCTCGATACTTTTTTTACACTTTTTACAATGGTGTTAATCATCTTTATGGTACCCGGTTTTGCAATGTTAGAAGCCGGATTGGTTCGGACAAAAAATGTCTCCGCCGTTCTTACGATAAATGTTATGATTTATGCAGTAGCTTCACTTGCTTTTTTACTTATTGGTTACAAACTTGCTTTTGGAAGCTGGGATAGTACTTCAAGCAGCATTTGGGCTATTTTTATGTTTCAGATGGCATTTGTAGGCAAGACGGTAAATATTATGAGTGGCGGCGTCAGCGAGAGAGTTCGTATTATTCCATTAGCTATTTTTACGGTTATTATGGGCGCTGTTATATATCCTCTTGTAGTAAATGTAAGCTGGGGTGCCGATATGATAGCAGGAACCATGTTTGATATTAACATGTACGATTTGGCAGGTTCGACTGTTATTCACTCAACCGGCGGATGGGCACTTTTAGCGGCAATAATGATTATAGGACCTAGAAAAGGACGTTATCAAGACGGTAAGATAAAAGTAATTCCTGCTTCAAATATTCCTCTCGTAGTTCTTGGTGCCCTTTTGCTATGGATAGGATGGTTTGGGTTTAATGGTGGGAGTGTAGGCTCAATCTCAAGTATAGAAAAAGCAGATATAGTAGCAAAAACGATTATGAATACAAATACTGCCGGACTTGCCGGTGCAATAATCGCCGGTTTTATCATGTACTTCAGATACAAACTTCTTGATATTACTATGATATTAAACGGTGCTTTGGGTGGGCTTGTCGCAGTTACGGCCGGACCTGATTTATATGACATGTACACACCAATTTTGATTGGATTAGTCGGTGGCGCTTTAGTAGTTTTTGCCGTTCCTATTTTTGATAAATTTAAATTAGATGACCCTGTAGGAGCATTGTCTGTTCATTTAGTTAACGGAATATGGGGGACTTTGGCAGTCGGTATATTTGTAGATAGTATATCTTTTATGGCTCAATTAAAAGGAGTTGTACTTGTGGGAATTTTTGCCTTTAGCGTCTCATTTGTAGTTTTATATATAATTAATAAAATTTCAAGATTTAGAGCAAGCGATGACAGTCAGGTTGAGGGTATGGATATAAATGAGTGTGGAGTAGAAGCATATCCTGAATTTAAAAGAGCAATCTAGAATTTAGGAATATTTTAACGACGATATAACGATTATTTTGCTAACATTGTCTTATGATTAGACATGGCAGTTCGTTTATTATTTCGCTTATTATCCACTCCTCTTTGCTTTTATTTGTTTTGTTTATGTGGCAAAACAGTTCTGAAGTTAAAAAAGTACAAGAGGATAAGATTTGCTTAAAGCTTTGCAGTGTAGAAGCAAATGAAAAAACAGTTCAAGAGCCAAAAGAAATTATTGAACCTGAACCAAAAAAGCCTCAATCACCAGAACAAAAACCAATCCAAAAACCTAAAAAAAGAGAGATAGTAAAGCCTGCTTTCAAACCTATCCAAGAGAAAAAAATAGAGCAAACTAAGAAATCAGAACCTGAAGAGTATCAAGAAATTATCAAAGAAACGCTAGTATCATCTCCTTTGCTAAAAGAGATATCAACAAATGAGAAAACTCCTCAAAACACTCTATCTGAGTCGCAAACGAAAGATTTAGCAGTTGATAAAAAGACCCAATCGGATGAATATATAAAAGTAAATATGCAAAAAATATCACAGTTGCTTAAAGAGAATCTCTATTACCCTATGAGTGCTAGAAAAAGAAATATTACCGGTTTTGTAAAGATAAAGTTTACTCTAAAAACAAATGCACAAGCTATTAATATAAACATAGAAGAGTCAAGCAGTGATATTTTAAGCCGTGCGGCAATAAAAACTATAGAGGGGCTTAGCGGAAAATTTCCAAAGCCAAAAGAAGAGGTTACTTTAAGCACTGCAATAGAGTATGATTTAAATTAGCAAAAACATAATGAAATTGATGTTAGTCAAATGTCTTTTAATTTCTTCGTGTTATACTCAATAAATAACATTAATTAAATTTAACATATAAGGAAGAAAAAATGTCAATTAAATTAAACAGTACTTTTTCTTTAAAAAAAGTGAATTTTGCACTTACTCTTTTCCTCATTGTCATAATTTCAGGTACATTTTTATACACATATAGTGTTGCTAAAACTTCTTTTAAAAAAGAGCATATATCACAGATTAAAGGGGATATTTTAGAGCTTGGATATCTAGTATCTAAGTTTATTGAACGAGAAGGAATGCAGAGCTCACTAAATTTGCTCAATAAAAGTCTTCATACACATAAGGAATATCAGACGTTATCTATAGCGTTAGAAGATAAAATAGTAGTTTCAACCGATGCAAAAATGATAAATACAATCTATAAAAATGGACTGCATATTGATAGGATAGATAATGACTCTTTACATGAGGATATTATTTTTTACCGTGATTTTAGTTACTTCAATAAAGATATGGAGATAAAATATAATTTAATAATTGATTTAAATGATGAGTATCTTAAGTCTTCTGAAAAAGAGGTTCAAAACTTAGTCGCTACTTTTGTACTATATTTTGTTCTTATAATAGTTGTTTTTCTCCTCTTTTTATATTTTTTAAATGTCTATCCTATTATCAAGTTAAATAAACAGATTAGAACTCAAGATTTTTCTCCGGTGGATTTCCTCATAGAAGAGCATTTCTTTATATACCAGCTGTTTGAAAAAAAATATAATGAGATAGCACTTTTAAACAAAACGTTAGAAGAGAAGGTAGCACAAAGGACTAAAGAGCTGTCAAAAACAAATGAGCTTTTTAAAGAGGCTCAAAAATTGACTCGTATCGGAAATTGGGAATTTGATACACTCAAAAACAAACTTATTTGCTCGGATGAGATGTATGAAATTTTTGGACAAGATAAAAAAGAGTTGTTGTCCACTTATGACTCTTTTTTAAATTGCATTTATGAAGATGACCGCTCTTTGGTAAATGATTCTGTTAAAAAAACATTAACAACAAAAGAACATCACTCAATATATTACAGAGTGATTTTACCAAACGGTGAACAAAAAGTTGTTTATGAAAAGGCAAGAGTTGAGTTTGATGAGGAGAATAATCCTACAAAAATACTTGCAACTGTGCAGGATATTACCGAGAGGTATAAAAGAAACAGAGAACTCGAACTTCAGTCAAAACTTCTCAATGCGGTAACAGACTCTATCTTTGTCCATAACTTAGACGGAAGCTTTGTGTATGTTAATGAAGCGGCTTGCATCGATAGAGGATATACAAAAGAGGAACTTTTAAGTATGAAGGTTCAAGACCTTGATTATCATGATGAAAAAACAGGTAATGAGGTATATAAAGAGAATATAAAGAAAATTCAAAAAGAGTTAACGGAAAAAGGCAAAGTTATTTTTGAAGTTTCACATAAAACAAAAGATGGGCGTGTTATTCCTTTAGAGGTAAACTGTAGAACGTTTAAAGAGGATAATAAAAGTTATATTATAAGCATAGCCCGTGATATCAGCAAAATAAAAGCTATGTATAAAAATATTGAAATATCCGAAAAGCAGTATAGAAATTTGGTTGAAAATTCGCAAATCGGAATATTTAACACAAAAATTTCAGGCGATATAGTCTATGTAAATGATGCAATTTTAAAGATAATGGGTTATGTGTCACAAGAAGAGATTAAAGATAAAAATATTATACATGCATATAAAGAATCTTCTCAAAGAGACTATTTCGTAAATGAGTTGGTCAAACACAAAAAAGTTGAAAAAATAGAACTTGTTTTATTAACAAGAGAGTCGCAAGAGAAAAACGTGCAAGTGAGCGCACATCTTGAGGGAGATATAATTTCAGGAATATGTACGGATATCACGGAGTCTAAAAAAGCGATAGATGAGATTAAAAAACTCTCAAAAGCCATAGAGGAGATAGACGACATAATCATAATTACGGATGTAAGAGGAGAGATTACCTTTGTGAATGATGCTTTTGTGAGACACACGGGCTATAGCCGCGAAGAGAGTATAGGTCAAAATGCTTCTATTTTAAAATCTGGCAGACACGATAAAGATTTTTATAAAGAAGTATGGGACACTCTTGTGTCGGGAAATTCATTTCGAGGACTTTTTATAAACAGAAAGAAAAATGCAGAACTCTACTATGAGGAGACTACTATCTCCTCTATTAAAAATGATGATGACGAGATAACTGCATTTATATCAACCGGAAAAGATATTACGCAAAGAATCGAGATGGAGAAAAATCTTGAAAAACTGGCAACTACCGATAAATTGACAGGTATTTATAACAGACATAAATTTGAAGAGATATTTAACCTTGAGCTTAACCGTGTACTAAGATATGAAAGCCCTCTTACCCTTATAATGTTTGATATTGACTACTTTAAAAAAGTTAATGACACTTATGGACACGATACCGGAGATTATGTTTTAAAAGAGATAGTAAATATTGTAAAAGAGAATATTAGACACTCCGATATATTTGTAAGATGGGGCGGAGAGGAGTTTCTTATTTTATCTCCTGAAACAGACTCTTTAAGTGCTGCTACTTTGGCTGAAAAACTAAGAGAGGCTATTGAAGCAACGATGTTTGACAAAGTAGGCAGCGTTACATGTAGTTTTGGAGTCACTTTTTATAAAGATAAAGAGAGCGCAGAGAGTTTTATAAAACGAGTTGATGATGCACTTTATATGGCAAAAAATAAAGGTAGAAATACGGTGGTTGATATATAGTGTTTTTAGATTGTTTTGACGTCTTGGCTCGGTAAATATTAAAGAGAGAGTAAGTGGTGACCCCGAGGAGAATCGAACTCCTGTAACATGGATGAAAACCATGGATCCTGACCGCTAGACGACGGGGCCACTCTATAGCGTTTTTATATAAATGGTGTCCTGTGATGGATTCGAACCATCGGCCACCTCATTAAAAGTGAGATGCTCTACCAGCTGAGCTAACAAGACATGTTTAGACCTCAAACCTACTGTTTGTGGACGCGAATTATAGACAAATAGAATATATATGTCAAGAAAAAAACTGCTAAATTTTGAAATTTATTCACATTCTATTCATATGTTGAATGTATCATTGAACAGCTAAAAATAAAAGGTTTAATTCTTAGATGAAAATTTTGATAGTAGAAGACGATAAAAAAATAGCCTCTTTTTTAAAAAAAGGCTTAGAAGAGGAATATTTTACAGTTGACATAACCGATAACGGCGACGAAGCGCTCTATCTTGTAGAATTTAACGGGTATGATGTCATCATCTTGGATATAATGATAGAGGGTAGCAACGGGTATGAAGTGTGCAAAAGTATAAAAAGCAAAAAGATATCCGCTAAAAGTATTGAGAGTGTGGGGAGTATATTTAGCGTAATTTTTCATAAATAATTCATTTTAAAAATATGAAATCTCACAAAATATATGAGAGATTTTAGCTGATAAAATTTAGATATATTTTATACTAAAAAGGTATCATAAAAAGTTTAATTCTGGGGAGAAAATATATGAAGTTTTTTAACATGTTAATCATGACTGCCGCCGTTCTTTTTGCGTCGGATAATGGTTATTCGACAAAATCTAACTGGCTTATGGATATTGATTCAGCTAATGGCAGGTTCGAGGCGGTGCAGAAGCAATTTAGAGGATTTGATACGGCGATGATGGAAGTCGGATATAGATACGAGAGTGTCAAAAAAGCCGTTGATGAAAAAAACTATGAGCTGGCACTTTATCATTGGCAAAAGATAAAAACAGCCATGCAAAACGGTTACGTAAGAAGACCTGCGAGAGAAGAAGCCAGTCGAATCTACTTTTTAGATAACACGTACGAAGAGTTTAAAAAGATGCTTGTGTCACAAAACGATACGAAAATAGAAGAGAGATTTAGCTATGTTAAAGACTCTTGCAATGCTTGCCATATAAATCAAAAAGTAGGGTTTATAACGGTTAAGTAATTTACATTTGTTTTATCTGCCGTTTTTTTGACAATTTTATCTTTAATAGGTTAAAATGTGATAAATTTATTATAAAAGGGTTTTAAGTGGAACTGTTTATTATTGCTTTTGCATCATTTATTGCTGCACTTCTTACTTTTTTTAGCGGTTTTGGGCTTGGCACCCTTCTTATGCCTGTAGTTGCTATCTTTTTCCCGCCTGCCGTTGCCATAGCTATTACCGCGGTTGTTCATTTTGCCAACAATATATTAAAGTTTTTTTTAGTAGCAAAAAATGCAGATACTAAAGTTTTATTATATTTTGGTCTGCCTGCCGTAATTTTTGCTTTTATGGGTGCTTATTTATTGGGATTCTTATCAGGGATAGAGATACTTTATGAGTATAAACTATTTGATAAAAGTTTTGTTGTTACTCCAATCAAATTTGTTATAGGCGTTTTGATACTCTTTTTCGTACTCCTTGAGTCGCTCCCTTTTTTTGCCGATATCGCGTTAGATAAAAAGTATCTTCCTATAGGCGGTGTTTTAAGCGGTTTTTTCGGCGGATTGTCTGGAAATCAAGGAGCTTTTAGAAGTATGTTTTTACTAAAAGCCGGGCTTAGTAAAGAGAGTTTTATAGCTACGGGCGTAGTTCTTGCTGTAATGGTTGACAGTGCTAGGATGATTATATACGGCGAGAGTTTCTTGCAAGAGGGCGACATAGATTGGTGGATGGTATTTGTCGCTACCGCGGCGGCTTTTTTAGGAACGTTTATCGGTAATAAACTCTTAAAGAAAATCTCTATAGAGTTTATACGCCTAGTTGTTTCAGGATTGCTAATTGTTATCTCTTTTGGGCTTATAAGCGGGATTATATAATACATCAATGAATAGCTTTGATTTTGAATATCCATACCTTCTGCTCTTTATTTTCCCGCTGCTTTATTGCATGTATAAATGTAAAGAATATCTAAAGCCTAGATATTTTGTACATTTGCATTTTTTATCAGCCAAAAAAAGTTTTCCAAAATTAGAGTGGTTATTAAAGATAATCATATTTTTGTTGTTGTGTATTGCCCTTTCCTCTCCTATAATAGTCGATAAAATAAACCCGTTAAACAGACACGGCAAAGATATACTCTTGGCAATAGATGCAAGCGGTTCTATGAATTCATCCGGATTTGATGCACAAAATGAAGTAAGTGGCGGTGAGAGACTCTCAAGATTTGAGATAACAAAAAAAATTGCAACAGAGTTTATAGAAAAAAGGCAAGAAGATAATGTCGGTATAGTTTTATACGGAGATTTTGCTTTTATCGCATCGCCTATAACTTATGAAAAAAATATAGTCGTTGAAATGTTGGGATATCTCACTCACGGTATGGCAGGACAAAATACTGCTATAGGCGAAGCGATAGCCATGGGAGTTAGAGCTTTTAAGCACTCAAAAGCCAAATCAAAAATAATTATTCTTTTAACGGACGGCGAGCATAACAGCGGTGCAACCTCCCCGAAAGATGCAATCGCACTTGCAAAAGATAAAAATATAAAGATATACACGATAGGCATAGGAAACAAGGGCGAAGCCGATGAAGCGCTTTTGAAAAAGATTGCAAATGAGAGCGACGGAGAATTTTTTAGTGCAGCCTCTGCAAAAGAGCTTCAAGAAGTGTATGAAAAAATAGATGAGACGGAATCTTCAAAAATAAAAAGCAGAGAGTATCTTTTGAAGGATTATTACTACTTTATATTTTTGCTTTTGGCATTGGCGGTTTTACTCTATCTTCTTTATAGAGAGGCAAAAAAATGAGCCTGTTATATCCGCAATTTTTATGGCTTTTGGTTCTATTTTTACCTTTTTTCGTAAAAAAAGACTTCAGAGAGTTTCGAGTTGTATTTTACGGCTACATGTTAAGTGCAGTTTTTATAATCATAGCACTTAGCAGACCCGTAATAGAACAAGAACCTATAGAGTCAAAACAGATACTTAGCGATGTAATCATAGGAGTAGATTTGTCTTACTCTATGCAGACAAGTGATATAGAGCCGACAAGATTGTCTTATGCGAAAGAGATGCTAAAAAAGCTTGTTGAATCGGAGCAAAAAAGCAGATTTGCCGTTTTAGGTTTTACGACAAATGCTATTGTTTTATCGCCTTTGACCGAAGATAAAGAGCTTTTGCTTCATCTTTTTAACGCGCTGGATGATAAACTCATTATTACAAAAGGCAGCAGTATTATGTCGGCACTAGAGCTTGCAAGGAAGATGTCAAAATCAAAAAATCCGACCGTTGTGCTATTTAGCGACGGAGCGGATGAGCTTGGTTATGAAGCAGAGGCTATGTTTGCCAAAAAAAGCAACCTTAGAGTAAATATCTTTATGACTGCTTCAACAATGGGCGGAACGATGAGGCTTGAAAACGGCGAACTATTAAAAGATGAACTAGGCGATATAGCTATAAGCCGAGAAAACAGTGCCGTAAAAGAGATAGCAGATGCTACGGGAGGAGTCTATACGAAAGATTTTGATACACTTTTGGATGCATTAAATTCTCAAAAATCAAAAGATAAAGAGAGTAAAACATTAATAGTAAGGAATATGGAACTTTTTTACTATTTCGTATTTCTGGCAATTGCTACATTTTTGATAAGTGTAACCACGTTAAAGAGATATGTAGTAGCATTTTTGCTTCTTTTTGGCATACATGTAAATGCAAGTCAAAATATGGACTATTTTAAGGCTGCGACACAGTTTTATAAATGCGGTGAGTATGAAAAAGCACTGCAAAGTTATGAAAAGGTAAAATCAAACGACTTGCAGACAAAATCTATAATTTATTACAATATCGCTAACTCACTGGTTAGGCTTCAAGAGTTTGAAAAAGCAAGAGTGGCGTACCTAAAATCATTGACGCTTTTTTACTCGAAAGAGGCGTATGAGAACATGGAATTTATAAAAGATGTCGGCGAAAAAAAAGAGATGAGTACGGGGCAACAACAAGCCAAAGAGAAATCTGCACTTGCAAAAAAAGAGCAGAATCAAAAAAAACAAAAAGAGGGGGGTGGCTCAAATATGAAAGTAGATGCAGCTGCTAGCAGTGCTTCGGATGACGGCAAAAAAAGCGAATCAAAAGAACAAACAAGTTTAAATAGTTCCAAAGCAAAACTAAGCTCAAAACAGTATGAGTTAATAAACAAAAGGGGAGTCAATGAGAAAAAGCCTTGGTAAAATTTTTTTAATACTGTTTTTATTTTTACATGTAGATATATTTGCATCTGTCTATGAATGGAGTGCTTCTGCAAACAAAACATCCGCTTATGTAAATGAGGCAATTTATCTTAAATATGTCTGCACTTTTAGCGATACTTCAGAGCTATACACTATAGAGTTTAAACCGGCAGGCGACTATGAAAAATATCTGCTTAAAAATTTAAGACAGAGCGAAAATATAGTTGATGGAAAAAGAGTCAACAGTTATGAGTTTATAGCATTTGCAAAAAGAGCAGGGGAGATAAGCTTTGATTTTGAAGCTCTAATGAAAAAAACGACAAAAGATTCTATAGAAAATACCGTAATCGGAAGAGATAATATGCAAAAAGAGGAGTTTGTAAAAACTATTGTTAAACAACAAACTCTTACTCTAAATATAAAAGAGACAAATAGTTCATTAATTGGAAATTTTAGTTTAGAGCTAAAACAAGAAAAGAGCGAAGTTAAAGCTTATGAACCTTATCATCTACATGTAGTGATAAAAGGAGAGGGCAATTTTGAAGCAATACAACCTCTGAAATTTGAGATAGAGGGAGTAAAAGTTTTTGCTGAAAAAGCCGTTACGGAAGCAGTGTTAAGTGAAAATGGAGAAAGAGGAGAGTGGAGTCAAAAGTTTGCTTTTGTAAGTGATCAAAATTTTACAATCCCAAAGGTGGAGATAGAGTACTTTAATCTCTTGGAGAAAAAAAGCGATATTTTGGTTTTAGAACCGATACATGTACATGTAGAAAAAGGCTTTAGCAAAGAGGAACTCCTTGATAACGTGAAAGATGAGAGTTTTAAATTTAACTACTCTTACTTATACTACATGTTGATTTTTATAGCCGGTTTTTTAGCGGCAAAAGTAAAGATAAACAAAAAAATAGTAAAACAGAGCGAAGATGAAGAGTTTAAGCAAAAGATACAAAATGCAAAATCGCTTAAAGAGCTGATGCTTATTTTGGCGCTTAAAGATTCAAAAAAATATGATAGTCTGATTTTAGATATAGAACAAAAGAGAGCTGTCTCGCTTAGGGATGCAAAAAAGATAAGTATGTTAATATGATATTAAACAAAAGGCTACCTATGAGTGGATCTAAGTTACATGTAGTACAAAGAGCCGTTGTGTTTTTAAGTATTGTTATAATGTTAGGCGGCTGCTCACAAAAAGTGGCGATTCGTGTTCTTGAGCCTTCCGAGATAGAGAGAGCCGCATTAACAAAAAAGCTTAGTGTTTCAGAGTTTAATAATGATACCATAGGGCTTTCAAACAAGATAGAAGCGCAGCTTGCAAACAAAAAAATAGATAATAAAAGCTACTTTACTATGATTAGCAGAAAAGATTTTAAAAAAATCATAGATGAGCAGAAAATTCAAAACAGCGGATTGATAAATATTTCGGATGCGGTTGAGGTAGGCAATCTAATAGGAGCAGAGGCGATAATATCCGGGAATGTTTCAAATGTTACGTCAAACGACACTCACTATCTCTCGGAGCGAATCAGTTGTGCCGATAACAAATGCAAAACATATACGACTTATAAAGTCCGTTGTACCAAAAGAGTTGTCGGTTTATCTGCCGAAATACGTATGATTGACGTTGCCAAAGGGGATATAATCTACGCTGACACTATCGGTAAAACATCTGAATTTTCCCACTGCAGTGATGACTCTGTGGCACTTCCCTCGGCAGAGATGGCGGCACAAAGATTGGCTGAAAAAATTGCGACCGGTTTTACATATAAATTAACTCCGTATTATCGTTATGTTGAGGTTGTATTACTAGAAAAACCGGATATAAAGTATAGTGACAAAGAGGAGAAGCTTTTGAAATTCTCTTTGGAGTATATTAAACAAAACAGATATGATAAGGCAGAGTTTTATTTAATTGAGTTGATTGACTCAACCAAACAAAAGAGCTATGTTCCTTTTTATAATTTGGGGGTAATAAAAGAGGCACAGGGGGATTACAAAGAGGCGCAAAAATATTATAACATTGCCGATAAAATGATTGTAGAGCCTATAGAAGAGGTGAGTTTGGCTTATGTTAGAATTCAAAATTTAATTGAAAAAAACACTAAAGCCAAAGAGCAACTCTCAAGATAAAGGTATATGATGCGATTAAAAGTGTTTATAATTTTTACGGCGTTCATTTTGCTTTTTTGGGGATGCGGCTCTATAAAACAGCTTGAATTATCCCAAAACAAAACTCTTCCCCTTTGGTACACGACTCCTTTAAAAACAGACAAAACGACTCTATACTCAACAGGAGAGGGTAAAAACAGAGATGAGGCAATCGCGGATGCTCTTAATATGATGGCTTCTACTCTAAGCGTTTCAATCGCATCGCAGTTTAACTCTAAAGAGGTTGTAAGCGAAGGCTCAAATAGCAGTTATTCTTCAAGAGTCTCAAACGAGATTCAAAGTAATGTTAAAAAGCTTCGTATAAGCCAATATGAACTTTTAAATGCGCAGGAACTTGGTTTTAGAAAATATATAGTTTTAATAAAGTCGGATAAAAAAAAGCTTTTTGAGAGTCTAAAAACAGAGTTGAATCAAAAGTTTGAGCTTATAGATAAGCAGTTAAAAGAGTTGCAAAACTACAATGTGATAAAGCAGTTAAATATTTATAAAAATGCAAAAGAAGATGTTTTGGATGTGCCGAATAATCTAATTGTTATGAATGTGCTAGATAACAGTTTTGATAGCAAAAATTATCTTTACAAACTTAACATGATAAACAGCGGCTATGACAATCTACTCTCTAGCGTTTCATTTAGTATTAAAGCAGATTCGGAGTCAAAAAATCTAATCTCCTCTATAAGCCATGGGCTTGGTGTAAAAAAACTGCAAATTAAAGACAGCGTTGATGATAAACATGTAATAATTTTTGTCAAATCAGATATACAAAAAGCCGCTTCATACGGATTTACACTTGCGCGCTCTGCTATAGAGATAAGTGTTGAGGACAATAACGGCTCTGTAATAGGAAGTAATAAATTAAATATCACAGGACAATCTACTCAGAATTATGAAGCCGCAAAAGAGGGCGTTGCGGTAAAATTAAACGACATGATAAAAAAAGAGGGGATAGGAAAAGTTTTGGGTTTGGATTTGTGATTTTTTAAATTTAACTTTCACTAATCGTTAACCCCGTTTTGTTATACTTTTGCAATTTATAAATAAGGTAAAAAGCTTATGATTTCTAAGATTGAGTTGATTAAAAAAGAGGTTTCTAAAGTGGTTGTCGGACAGGAGAAGATGATAGATTCTCTTCTAATAGCGCTTTTATGTGATGGACATATTCTCATCGAAGGTGTCCCGGGACTTGCAAAAACTACAACCGTAAATGCGTTGGCAAAAAGTTTAGGTCTAAACTTTAAGCGTGCTCAGTTTACGCCCGACTTGCTTCCTTCAGACATTCTAGGAGCAGAGATTTATGACCCTCAAAACAACAGTTTTAAAATCAAAAAAGGCCCTATTTTTACAAATCTTCTCTTAGCTGATGAGATAAACCGCGCTCCCGCAAAAGTACAATCAGCCTTGCTTGAAGTTATGCAGGAGAAGCAGGTAACATTGGGTGATACTACTTTTAAATTAGAACCGCCGTTTTTTGTTATGGCTACTCAAAATCCAGTCGAGCAGGAGGGTGTATATCAACTGCCAGAAGCTCAACTTGACAGATTTATGTTAAAGCTTATCGTTGACTACAACACAAAAACAGAAGAGCTTGAGATTGCCAGAAGAGTCTCAAGCGGCAATTTTGAAGCAGTAAAAAGCGCTATCACACACGATGATTTAATTGCTCTAAAAGAGGCTGTGAAAAATATACATGTAGATGCAGAAGTAGAAGAGTACATGATTGAGCTTGTAAATGCGACAAGAAATCCAAACGAGTATGCGCTTGATGATATTAAAGATTATATACAGTTCGGTGCATCTCCGCGTGTGAGTATCGACATGTTTAAAGCTGTAAAAGCTATGGCATTTTTACGAGGAAAAGATTTTGTGACTCCGGTTGATGTAGCTTACATCGCAAAAGAGCTTATGAGACACCGTATCGTTCTTACTTATGAGGCAGAAGCTGAGGGCATTACAAGTGATGAGATTATTCAAAAAGTGTTAGAAACCGTAGCAATACCGTAGATTTGAGCATAAAGTTATGAGCAAATTACAAAAAATATTGGTTCGTGCAAGACGTCAGGTCTTTAGCGAAATGGTCGGGAACAATCCATCCATCTTTCAAGGTGAAGGGTATGACTTTATAGAGCTTAGAGAGTATATGCCAGGAGATGATATCCGCCGCATAGACTGGAACATTACGGCTAAGATGCAGAAGCCTTTTATAAAGATATTTCGTGAAGAGAGAGAACTAAACGTTGTGATAGTTTCTGTTTTAAACGGAAGCGTGCATTTTGGCTCAAAAAAATTCAAACAAGATACAATCGCCGAAATAGTTGCTTTGCTTAGTTACGCAACCCTAAAAAACGGAGATTTATTAAGTTCATACATCTTTACAAATGAGATGCTCTCTAGCTCAAAACCGAGCAAAAAATTGCATCAGGTTCAAAAAAGTGTTGAAGAGATTTTAAATTTTGACGCTATAAATAAAAAAGTTGATTTTAAAGTTATTGCAGATACTCTATTTAAAAGATTAAAGAGAAAGTCGCTTATTTTAGTAGTGGGGGACTATTTTGAAATACCTGATTTTAGACTTTTGGCTAAAAAACATGAAGTAATCTCCATAATTGTAAGAGACCGCTTTGAGGAAAATCCGCCTGAGATGGGCTTTGCTTCGCTTGTCGATCCAGAGAGCGGAGCGGTTTTAGAGGGTGACTTTAATGCTTCAAGTGTAAAAGCATACAGTAAAAAAGTTGCTCTTCATGACCATAGACTTTTTGAAGTGCTTAGAAAAGACGGTATAAGATTTACGAAAATATATACAGATTCGATGGCGGGCGTAGAGCTTCGCAGACTTTTTGAGGGCAGATAGATGGCACAAGTACAAAGTTACGATATTCCGCTTCACGATATAAAACCTATCGTAGAGATAGAAGAGTACTCATTTTACTATTTTTTGGGTATTAGTTCTATTGCTCTTATTTTAGTATCGGTAGTTATATATTTTCTCTACATGTGGTTTAAAAAACGCAAAACTTTCAATATAAGAAAAGAGCATTTTAAGCTTTTGGATTTGCTAAATTTAAACAATGCGAAAGATAGTGCTTACGCCATAACTCTTTACGGCTCAACTTTTAAAGATGATAGCCCAAGACATAAAGAGATGTATGAGAACCTTGTCTCAAGGCTAGAAGCGTATAAATATAAAAAAAGTGTTGAGAAGTTTGATAATGAGACTATCGGTTATATAGAGCTTTATAAGGGCATGATTGATGTTTGATGGGCTTTACTTTGAGTTTCCGTTAGTTGCATCTCTTATTTTGATATTTATAGGGTGTGCAGTTCTTTGCAAAATGAAATTAACTTCAATATATTTTCCACATACTGCCGAGTTTTTAAAAAATGCAGTTTCCGCATCAAAAGCACTCTTTTTTTTAAAATGGCTCGGAATTATAATGATGATTTTGGCTTTAATGTCGCCCGTCATGGATGAACCTTATGAGATAGAGCCAAAAAACGGTTATGAAATAGCCATGATTTTGGATGCTTCGGAGTCTATGAAAGCTCAAGGATTTGATGAAAACAATCAGCATCTTACAAGATTTGACGTAGTAAAGAGCATTGTAAGTGATTTTATAAATCAGAGAAAAGAGGACAATATCGGTTTGGTAGTTTTTGGAGCTTTCTCTTTCATTGCCTCTCCTCTTACGTATGATGAAAATATCTTAAATAAAATTCTCTCACAGCTCTATATCGGAATGGCGGGGAAATTTACCGCACTAAATACCTCTTTGGCTCAAGGTGTAAATCTTTTAAAAATGAGCAAGTCAAAAACAAAAGTCGCTATTTTGCTAACTGATGGTTACTCTACGCCGGAGATAGATAATATCCCGCTTGACGTTGCACTAGAGATGATGAAAAAAGAGCATGTAAAAGTCTATCCCATCGGTATAGGAATGCCAAATGAGTACAATAGAGATGTTTTGCTTAAAATAGCAAATGAGAGCGGCGGTGTCGCTTTTGGCGCTTCAAGTGCAACGCAACTTAAGGAAGTATATAAAAAGATTGACGAATTGGAGAAATCAAAGATAAAAAGAGATAGTTTTACATATACGAAATACTACTATCAATTTCCGCTTTTTATAGCTCTTATCTCTTTAATGCTCTATATATATTTGAGGAATAAAAGAGGGTACGCATGAGCTTTTTACACCCTGAATTTTTATACTACATGTTGCCTCCGCTTTTTATACTTTTTGGACTTCTGCTTACACAAAAAGAGTCACATGCACACTTTTTTAGCCAAGAGGTTATGAGTAAACTTAGAGTAAGCGCAAATACATTAACACTAAAAGCTAGAAATGCGCTCTTTTTGCTTATGGGATTTTTTATGATTTTAGCACTTGCCCAGCCCGTTATAGAAGAGGGAAAAGTAGAGATAAAAGCTAAAAGCGCTGATATCATGATAGCTATGGATATATCGGATTCAATGTTAGCTTCTGATGTCTATCCAAATCGTCTAGAAGCGGCAAAGCAAAAAGCGCTTACACTGCTTAATCAAGCACAAAGCGAGCGTGTAGGGGTGGTGGCATTTGCTAAAAACTCATATCTTGTTTCGCCTCTTAGTTTTGATACGAGTGCGGTTGCATTTTTGCTTCGCCAACTAGACACATCTTCGATTACCGAAAAAGGAACGGATTTTTTATCCATACTTGATGTTCTAAGCAAAGCACAAAATATTAAAGATAAGAAATATCTTCTGATTTTGAGTGACGGCGGCGATAATAGCGACTTTTCTAAAGAGATAGCGTTTGCAAAAAAGCACAATATAGTAGTCTTTGTTTTAGGCATAGCAACGCAAAAAGGCGCTCCTGTAAAGCTTCAAGACGGAACTTTTATAAAGCATAACGGCGATATTATCATCTCAAAGTTAAATGAAAATATAGCTGATTTGGCGACAAAAACAGGCGGAGTTTACATACAAAGCACAATATCTTCGGATGATATTAAAGCAATGCTTAAAGAGATAACCAATGTAAGTGATAAAAAAGAGTTAAAGAGGGAGGAAGTTCAAAAGTATATCCCTCTATTTTATTATCCTCTTTTGGTGGCGATTTTTATATTTTTGATTGCTACGAGTTCAATAAGCAGAAGAAAAAGTGCAAACACTTTATCTGTGTTTACACTTCTTTTTCTTTTCTCAAATCAACATGTAGAAGCGGGAATACTTGATTTTCTGGAGCTAAAAAAAGCAAAAGAGGCGTATGAAGAGGGCAGGTTTGATGAATCTGCAAATATTTATAAGAAATATGCGAATGAGAGCCAAAAAGGCGAGGGGTATTTTAATGCAGGGAATGCCTACTACAAAGAAAAAAAGTATAAAGAAGCAATAGAGGCGTATAACAAAGCAATTTTTGAAGATAGTGATACAAAAGCAAAAAATTTATCAAATTTGGGCAATGCTTATGTAAAAGAAGCAAAACAAGAGAGCCTTCAAAAGGCGGTAGAGTCTTATGAAAAATCGCTTGAGATTAAAGAGGATAGCGATACAAGACAAAATCTTGAAGAGGTAAAAAAACTTCTGGAACGCCAAGAACAAGACTCTAAAGATAAAAAAGAGCAGGACAAAGAGCAAGATAGCAAAGATAAAAACAGTGATAAAAAAGAGGACTCTAAAGATGGAGAAAAAAAAGAGGAAAAGCAAAAACAAGAAGATAGCTCAGAGAAAAAAGAGGAAGAGCAAAAAAATCAAGCTGATAATAATAAGACAAATAAGAATAGCAAAGATGAACTTGAAAAGTTAGATAAGAGTAATGAGAACAACGTTTCAAAGAGTTTGGATGCAAATATGAGCGATGCGGAAGAGAGAAAGTGGATAGAGCAGTTAAATAACTCAAACAGCAGTTACATGTATAAACTTAACGATGAAAAAACAAAAAACACTCAATCAAATGAAAAACCATGGTAGCAACCGATAAAAAGGAAATAAATTGAACAATATTACAAAACTACTACTATTTTTACTTATAACTTCAAGTGTAGCGTATGCTTCAATAATCGCTAAAGTAGATTCAAGCGTAGAGTTCGGCGAGATGGCGACATACTCTTTAACTATCTCAGGAGAGGATATTACCAGACCAAATATTCAGAGATTGTGCGATACAGAGGTAATCTCTACATCTTCTCAAACAAGTATGCAGATTATAAACGGAAATGTCAGTAAAAGTTTTACTTTAAATTATAAATTTATTCCGCAAAAAAGCTGTAAAATTGCTCCTGTCGAGGTTGAGATTGACGGTAAAATAGAAAAAAGCAATGCCGTAGAGTTAAGCGTAGTTCCTCCTAGCGATACGAAAGAGTCTGATTTTGTTTTAACACTAAGCAGTGATAAAAAAGAGCTTTTTATAGGTGAGACATTTGAGATGGTTCTTGCTTTTAAGCAAAGAAGCGATGCCGAAGCGGTTGATAGTAAATTTACACCGCCGGAATTAAAAGGGTTTTGGGTTAAAGAGGAGTCTCAAACGCAGAGATATCAAGAAGGCAAATATACGATAACAAAAGTAGTCTATAAATTAGCACCGCAAAGAGAGGGAGAGCTTAAAATTACAAAAGCTCAAATGCAGGTTGCTTCAAGAGGCGGAAGAACTGATGTCTGGGCCGGATGGATTCCTACGATTAAGTGGAAAACATACTTCTCAAATGAGCTTGATTTGAGCGTAAAACCGCTTCCAACGGGGGTAAATCTCATTGGAGATTTTACGATAGAAGCAACTGTTGACAAAACAGAGGTAAAAGCAGGCGAAGCTATAAACGTTAATGTAAAAGTTTTAGGCAGAGGAAATTTAGAAGATATAAAGAGTTTTAAACCAAATTTGGATGACGTAGCTGTTTTTGATGAAAAAATTACAGTTGAGGGTGCAAGACTGACTCAAAAAATAGCTTTTGTTCCTCAGAGAGATTTTATTGTTCCATCATTTAATTTAAAATTTTTTGATACTAAAACAAAAGAAATAAAGGTAGCCTCTACAAAAGAGATTCCAATAAATGTTAAAAACGAAAAAGTAAAAGAGGAGTTAAATATCAAAAGAGAAGCCGTGCAAAATCAAGAAGTTGCATCTTCGATAAACGGCACACAATCATACGATAAACTTACTCTTGTTTTAATATTTTTGGCAGGTTTTATATCTGCAGCGATTTTAATGATAACTAAACCGTGGAGTCAATTTAAAAACAAGAAAAAAAGCTCTACAAAAGAGCCAAAAGTGCTTTTGGTAAAATTGCTTCCTTTTAAAGATGATAAAGAAGTTAAAAATATAGTGGATATTTTAGAGAAAAATATCTACTCAAAGCAGAAGATAGAGATAGATAAAAAACTTCTAAAAGAGCTTTTGAAAAAGTATAAAATAGATTAGTCAAGGATATCGTGAAGGCGATTCCCGGACTCTATGTTTTTGTGTACTTTATCCCACTCTTCATTTCTGATATGCTCTTTAAGAAGCTTTAGTTCATCTTCAAAAAGCTCTATGGCCTCAAGCAGATTTTCTTTGTTTTGTCTAAAGATATCTTCCCACATATTTGCAGAACTTTTAGCAAGACGGCTCATTGAACGAAATCCACCTGCTGCCAGAGCTAAAATATTGTGTTTATTTTCTTGATGCATTACCGTGTTTGCAAGGGAATATGATATGGCATGGGGCATATGAGATATAAATGCGGCATGGCGGTCATGACTTTTTGCCGACATAAAATATTTTTTCATTTCAAGTGCTTTAAATATCTTTTTGGCAACATCGGCTTGAGTTTCCCCGCTTTTTTCCAAATTACATAAAACGACTACTTTATCTTTGTATAAATCATCAATAGCAGCTTTTGGACCAAAATTTTCCGTTCCGGTCATAGGGTGAGCCGCAACAAAGTTTTTTCGTATTTTTGGCGGGACAGCTGAGATGATTTTAGCTTTTGTACTTCCTAAATCAATTATAGTGGTGTTTTCTTTTACGTCGGTTAGGTTCTTGAGCGCCGCAATTACGCCATCAACAGGGATTGCTAAAAAAATAACATCATAGTTTTTAACTTCGTCAAAATCAACTATTTTATCGACTAAACCTAGTTCTATAGCTTCTTGTCTGTGAGTCTCATTGTGGTCGCTTCCTACAATCGTATTGACAAAATCTAGTTTTTTTAGACTTTTAGCAAGGGAACCTCCCATAAGACCTAACCCTACTATTGCTATATTCATTTTAACTCTTCTCTTTTAAATTTCTCAAATTATACAAAATTTACTTAATATTAACCTCATAAAAGGTAAAATCTTCACTTATTTTACTATCATGGAAACTCAATGAGAATATTTTTAGCAACACTGCTGACGCTACTGGCAGTAAACTCTTTCGCATATACGATTAAATCCATAAAATACGAAGGCATGGTTCACATGTCTGAATCTGTTGCACTTAGAATGCTTAAGTTTGAAGTAGGTGATGAAGTTGATGATGAGACGCTTGATGTATCCATAAAAACTTATTATAAACAGAACTATTTTGAAGATATTTGGGTTGATATGGATAAAGAGGGAAATTTAACATTTCATTTTAAAGAGAAGCCTCTTATATCAAAGATAGAGTTAAAAGGGTGGAAGGAGAACGATTCTGATACGATAAAAAGTATTATTCAGATTAAAGTAGGTTCTTTATATGATGAGAAAAAACTAGAAGCGGCAAAAAAAAGAATTATTGAGGCTATAAATCAAGATGCAAAAATCGACAGTGTCGTTGAAATTTTTAAAGAGCGTCTTGAAAACGGAAGCATGAAAGTTACTTTTTATGTAAACGAAGGCGAAGAGATAATCATTAAAAAATTAGAGTATAGTGGACTACAAGGGCTTGAAGGCGATATATTTGATGACGTTATAGCAAATAAAGAACATGAATTTATGGGGTGGCTTTGGGGCAGAAACGACGGAAAAATGAGAGTTGAGGATTTGGCTTACGACCCTCTTAGAATTCGTGACATGTATATGCAGTACGGTTATTTGGATGCTAATGTAAAAGAGCCGTTTGTTAAAGTAAATTTTGACAAATATACGGCGGATATAAGCTATCAGATAAAAGAGGGAGAGGTTTATAGCGTCAGTGCTATAACTATCAATCAAGTACAACATGTAATTGAAGATGATAAAATAAAAGAGCTAATTAAGCTAGAAGTTGACAAACCTTTCAACATTAAAACATTTCGTGAAGATTCAAATAGAATAAAAACATTAATAGCCGACTTAAGTTATGCATTTGTTCAAATTGTGCCTGATTTGAAAAAAAATGAAAAAGATAAAACTGTTGAAGTTGTTTTTAAAATTATGCCTGGAGAGAGAGTAAAAATTAGGGATGTATTGATTTCAGGAAATAGCAGAACGTTAGATAGAATAATTAGAAGAGAACTTTATCTGGGACCTGGTGACATGTACTCTTTAACTGATTTGACTGATTCAAGAAGCGCACTAGGGAGACTTGGTTTTTTTGATGGAAATACTATTGAGGAAAAAAGAGTCGATAACAAAACGATGGATTTAATTGTCAAGGTAAAAGAGGCACCTACGGGCAATATTCAATTAGGCGGAGGATACGGAAGTTACGGTGGTTTGCTTATTAGCGTTGCCGTAAACGATAGAAATATATGGGGCTCCGGCATCGATATGGGTATAAAAGCAGAACGCTCTGAGCTGACTTCTACCTACTCCTTTAATATATCAAATCCTAGATTAAACGATAGTGATTTTAGCGGTAACTTTTCTATTTACACATCTGATTATGAGTATAACGACTATAGAGTTTTATCAGATGGTCTTAATTTTGGAATAGGACATAGATTTACAAGATATATTAGCGGATATATAGGGTATGAATTTTCAAAAAATGCTTATGAATTTGATGAAAATTCAACATATTACAATGATCCTACTTTTGAGAACTACTCAAAGAGTTCGGTAGTCTTAAGTCTTAAATTTGATAATACGGATGATTTTTATCTTCCTAGAAGTGGTATTACTATAGGTCAAAGTGTTGAAAATGCAGGTCTTGGAGCTGATGCAAGTTTTATTAAAACTAAAACAACTTTTGGTGCATATAAAGGACTAGAAGAGTATTTTGGAGTTGATATTATTGCAAGATACAAGGCAAGATTTTATTATGTAAAAGAGACAGGATTTTTACCTGTTGCCGAGAGATTTTATATGGGCGGTATAGGAAGCGTAAGAGGTTATGAATCATACTCGATATCACCAAAAACAAAATTAGACGTAAATGCTAAAGACGGTGTGAGAAGATTCGGCGGCGAATATACGGCATCAAACAACTTTGAGCTTAGTTTTCCTCTTGTGCCAAAAGCAAAAATGCGTCTAGTTACCTATCTTGATTGGGGTTATATAGCAACGCCTGAAAAAGCGGAAGGGGATTTTTTGATTAAAAATCTTTCACGTGGCGGTTACGGTGCAGGTCTGGAGTGGTTCTCTCCTGTTGGACCTATTCAGTTGATGTTCTCAAAACCTCTGGGGCAAGAAGCAGGTGATAAGACGGCAGCATTTGAATTTACTATGGGACAAAGATTTTAGAAATCTTTGTTTTTGTAGGCAAAGACCGCTTAAAGCGATTATTAATTAAAGAAAAGTGACAGTAAAGTTTTCTAAGTTCTCAAGTTTTTTGATATTGTCTTTAGCCAAATACATACTGTTTTTAGACTCTATTTTAAGCTCACTATCTTCAAATCTTAGCGTAAAGTCAATATTTAAGGGATGATGACTTAGTAGAGCTACGCTTAATGAGAGAATATAACTGAGAGAGTTTAGTTGATTAATATCAGGTAAAAGCTCTTTATATTTATCAGTGTGGAAGATTGGAGGAAGCCTTTTTTTTGCATATCTTGCTAGAGTAGCAATCAAAACAATCTGCTTATGTGTAAAGCCAAACTCTAGAGCATCTTCAATTAAATTATAACTGTGCTTATTATGAGAGTAGTAGTGAATAGTGCTTCCGCTCATACAAAGTTTTGCTGCAATTCCTAGCTCATAACGATAAGCGACATCTATTTCTAACTCTTCATGCATTAAGTCAAAGAGTTTTTTTGCAACACTGCAAATCTGATTTGAGTGAGAGAGATTATCTATGTGAGAATCTAGTATATATTTTATGGATGTATTAAAATTAGCAGGAAATTTGTCTTTTGAGTTTCTAAGCAAGTCGGTTAAAAACACTCCTTCTCTTACTCCTACTCCACTAGTAATGAGACTGTTTATTTTAAATTTTTTAAAAACTCTTATAAGGATTAGTACACCTGGTTTTATTGTGTCCAATCTACTGTTTTTGATTCCAAGTTTTTTTAGTTCATCTTCATTTGAATCTAATATTTTAATTAAAAGCTTATAAAAATCATTATAAGAAGGCTCGTAAGCATGAATTTTCTCCAAAGGATATGAACTCTGTGCTAAAACAGCAGAGGATATCGCTCTAAATGTTCCGCCGATACCTATAGCAGTTGATACATTAAAATTACTTAAGCGTTCTAATTCTAAATCAATATATTTTTTTGCACCATCTATGTCGTTTGAATCAAAAAAAAGCTCTTTTAATCTTACGGTACCTAAATCAAGAGAGACGCTTGAGGCTATATCTTTTTTGTTAATTAATGAAAATTCTGTAGAACCGCCGCCGATATCTATGCTTATCGCATTCTCTTGCAGTGGTAAAAGATTTGCACATGAAACTGCTCCAAGATATGCTTCTCTCTCTCCGCTAATTACTTTTATTTGTAGTCCTAGGGAATTTTTTACTCTGTCAATAAAGAGTTTTTTATTAGGGGCATCTCTAAGCGCAGAAGTTGCAACACAAAGAGTTTTTCTAGCTTTAAAGGAGGAGATTATAGTTAAAAAGTTTTCCAATGCATCAAAGGTTCTTTGCATTGCTATATCTTGAAGATTTTTACCGTTTTGATACGCATTTTCTGATATTCTAACTCTGCTTTTTGCTTCATGTAAAATATGAAATGCAAATCTAGAGGTTTTTTCATAGACGACCATTCTAATCGAGTTAGAACCTATGTCTATGACTGCTACTCTTTTGGACATCTAAATGTTTTCTACTCTTCGTCTTGAAGTTGTTTATATTTAAATTGAAGCTCTGCAATAGATTCTACGTTATCTTTATCAGGAGTAATACAATCAACCGGACAAACAGATATACAAGCCGGTTCATCGTAAACATTGATGCATTCAGTACAACGGTCTGGATCAATAAAGTAAATAGGGTCACCCTCTTCAATAGCTAAGGTAGGACACTCTTCACGACATGCATCACATGCAATACACTCATCATTTATTATTAAAGCCATTAAAATACCTTATAGTTATAGTCCAATTTAAATATATTGTTTTAGATATATTTTTATGTGTCCGATTTATATCAAAATAAAGCTTTATTGTTTTTTAAACGCAACTATTTTTTATTTATAGGTAGTATGCAAGAGAGTTTTGAATTTAAGTTTAAAGATGCTATCGTCCCGCTAATTCCGTCTGTTCTATTTTTAATACTTATTTTTGCTCCTAGTGCGTCTGCTGCACTTTTTGCTAAAAATAGCCCCAATCCGACTCCAGGTTTATTACCTTCTCTCTTAAACGGTGCAAATAAATCGGAACTCTCATCGATTCCGCATCCCTCATCTATGACTTCTATAAGAAGTCCATAGCTGTTTTGTGAGCTTCTTAGTGTTACGCTTTTATCTTTTGGAGTAAATTTAAGAGCATTTTGTAAAAAGTTTTGGATAATTTGGCTGAGCAGACTTACTTGTAAAAATGCCATATATCCGCTAGGCTCAAAACTCATGTAGAGAGTTTTCCCTTCACTTTCTGCTAAAAGTTTAAAGTCATCTGCTTTTTGGTGAAGAACTTTAATTATATCTACCTCTTGAGGTTTTTCTAGTTGTGCTCCCTCTTGCCTTCCGATATTTAAAATATTTGATACTATTATGTTCATCTCATCTATTGTTTTGTTTGTAACTTTTAGAGCATCTATATACTCTTCGGCAGAGCGTTTTTTTATAAGAGTTACTTGATTTTTTAATTTAATTACGGCAAGCGGTGTTTTAAGTTCATGAGCAGTTCCTATAAATAGTTCTTTTTGGTACTTCACAAAGTTTTGTATTCTAGCAATAAGATGGTTAATTGTAATACCTAGTGGCTCAAACTCTTCAGGCAACTCTTCTACGACGATAGGACGCATAAGATTTTCATTCATATTAGAGAGTTTATTGCTTAATGTTTTAACAGGAGCTACAAGCATTTTAGATAATCCTATTGCATAGATAACAACAAGTAAAAAACCTGCAATATTTATAATGAAAAGATAGTTTAAAATTTTATCTAAAAGAATTTTTGTAGCTGTTATGTCTTTTGTTATTTTTAGGTAACTTAGCTCATTAAGATTAAACGGATATACAAGAATTAGATATGATTTTTTATTTTTTGTTGTTTGATACAAATCAATATCCAAATGTGCCTTGTTAAGATGCATAATCTCTACGCTTAATCCGAGATATACATCAGGGGTTGGTACCTCTGAGCCGTATATTGATTCGTTACCGGCTACATTTTTTGCATAATTTAGAAGTTCTTGATGTTTCTCATCAAAGACAGATCTTTCTATATAAAAATACAAGAGAGATGAAAATATAAATATAAGAGAAGCAGAGGCAAAAATTAATTGAATTAAAAAGCTTTGTCTTATACTTCTTTGTGAGAACATTTCTTTACCTACATGTTAAACTAATGGATTGCAATTATAGCTAATTTAGATAAAGAGTAATTGAGGAGATTGCAGTATTTAGCAATGCAAAAAGGAGAGACTCCTTTTCGCATTAAAAATTAATTTATCTCTTTTGGAAAGCAGAAACGGTAGCCACGGCGGCGAACAGTCTCGATAGTAGTAATATTTAGAGGTTTATCCATTTTTTGTCTAATCTGATTGATTGCAACTTCGATTACGTTTGGCGTAACAAGCTCAGGTTCTTCCCAGATTGCGTCAAGCAGTTGCTCTTTTGATACGATTTGATCACGGTGGCGAGCTAGATGAGTAAGAACTTCAAAAGGTTTGCCTTTTAGCTCTATCTCTTGTTCTTTATAAGTAATTTTTTCTTCTTCAGGATTAATTATTAAATCTTCGATTTCAATAATATTGCTACCGCCAAAACGAAGACGAGCATCAAGACGAGCAACTAAAACATCAAAATCAAAAGGTTTTCTGATATAGTCGTCAGCGCCGCTTCTAAGAGCTTCAATTTCACTCTCGTTATCATCTCTTGCAGATAAAACTACTACAACAGTTTTTGGAGTACGTGTTTTAATATCACCTATGATATCAATACTATTTCCATCCGGAAGCATCCAGTCCATTAACACTAAGTCATAGTTGCGAATATCTAAGTAATACTCTCCGTCTTTAAGAGTCTCTACTACATCACTTTGGTAACCAAACTCCTTTAGTCCCTCTGCAAGCATTTTGTTTAGTGTAACTTCATCTTCTATAATAAGAATACGCATAAATTATGTCCTATAAGTGAATATTTGGCGGAATGATATCATAATTTTAGGAAACTTTAAAGAAAATTTCAATTTTTTTTAATAAAATTTTAACTTATAATTAAGATTCGACTTTTTGATAATCGCTTACACTTACCTTGCAGTCGGGTAAAATTGATGGTTTTGTTATCTTTAAATTGATGCTTTTTATAGAGTTGTATTCTTTAATTAACTTTAAATTTATGCTTTTTATAGCCTCTTCTATGAGTGAAAACTCACTTTTTATCATAATTTCCTTAGTAATTTCAACAATATCTGCATAATTTATGAAGTTTTTTTTATAATCATACTCTATATACATGTCAATAATTACATCTTGTGGAGTTACTCTTTCAAAATCTAAAATTCCTATAATACATCTGAATTTTAACTCCTCTATATGAATTGTCATACTACTCTTTTTTCTTGTCCGTTAAAAAGACGAATAATATTTGGAATATGTTTATAAAAAAGTATAAATCCGATAATCATAACAGGAGAGTGAGCCATATCCGGATGAATTATAAAACTGGCAATAATAAGTGCACTAAGAGCCGTAAGCGAAGATAGTGATGAAATTCTTATAAATTTTGCGCCCAAAGCCCAGACTACAAGTGCTATAAGAGTTTCATAAGGAAGCATAAACATCATGACACCCATTCCCGTAGCAACACCTTTTCCGCCTTCAAAATTAAGGTATGGACTAAAACAGTGGCCTATTACGGCTAAAACAGATATCCCCCAAAGTGTGGCTTCGCTGACTCCTGCAAAATATGCAACTGCCAATACTAAGACGCCTTTTATAGCATCAAGCGCTAAAGTTGCGGCTCCTAGTTTTTTTGCCAAAGATGGATTTGTCTCTTTAACGACTCTTAAAACATTTGTAGCACCGATACTGCCAGAACCGCTTGCCTTTACATCTACACCTGCAAACTTTTTAGCTAATAACAGACCAAACGGAATACCGCCGACTAAATATGCAGCAATAAAAAATTGAGCATTTGTGTTAAATAAGAAATCCATTAATTGCCTTGTAAAGTATTTGCGCAATTTTACTTTAGATATGATTATAAGCATATAAAATTTATGTGACAAATATTATTTTTGCTATAATAGCGCAACTATTAATAAGGATATTTTTTGCAACTTACAGCTAAAGAGTTAAAAGAGAAAATTAACGAATATAAAAAGAAATTAAGTGTAACTGTTGTTGCACATTTTTACCAAAGAGACGAAGTTTTTGAGATGGGCGATATTACGGGTGATTCTCTTGAGCTTGCAATTAAAACAAGAGATGATAATTCAGAGTTTGTAGTTTTTTGCGGTGTCGGATTTATGGGGCAGAGCGTGAAAGTTTTATCACCAAACAAAAGAGTCGTTATGCCAAAAGCGGCATGTTGTGCGATGGCTACGATGATAGACGGTATGCAGTTTGATGCTTCAGTCAAAGCATTAAATGATGCAGGAATACCAAATGAAAATATACTACCGATAACATATATAAATTCAAATGCCGATGTTAAAGCAAAAGTAGGCGAGATGGGCGGTATGGTTTGTACAAGTTCTAATGCTAAAAAAATCATAACGACTGCACTTAAAGAGGGAAAAAAGATTTTGTTTGTCCCCGATAGATGTTTAGGGCAGAATATAGCAAACCAGATGGGGCTTAAATCTTGTGTTATCGGTGATGGGACAAACCCTGCGGACGCAGATATTATCTGCTTTAACGGTTTTTGTTCCGTACATCAACTTTTTTCGGTTGATGATATAAACTTTTACCGTAAAAAATACCCTGGGATTTTGATAGTTGTTCATCCGGAGTGTGATCCTGCTATCTGTAATGCAGCTGATTTTGTCGGTTCTACTTCACAGATAATCAAATATATTAAAGAGTTGGACGAAGATCAAAAAGTAGCAGTCGGAACGGAGTTCAATCTCGTAAATAGACTTCGTTCTAAAAACACCTATGTTCTCTCTTCAACAAAGCCGGAGTGTCCGACAATGAACGAGACGACTCTGCAGGATTTGTATGATATATTAAAATCAATTGACGAGGGTAAAGCGCTAAACGAGATACATGTAGATGAAAAAACTCAAAAATGGGCAAAAATCGCGTTAGAGCGAATGTTGGCACTATGATGGAAGAATTTATAAAAGCTGCTCTTGCAGAAGATGTTGGTCGAGGAGACTTGTATGCTTTGGTTGAACCAAGTGTAAGTGCAAGTGCTAGAATAATAACAAAGAGTGACGGAGTTATAGCAGGAGTAGAGTATATAAATGTTCTGGCTAAACTTGAGGATTTTGAAATTAGCTGGAATCTGCATGATGGAGAGGAATTTTTAAAGGGTGATGTTTTGGCAAATATCAGCGGAACTTCACATGTAATTTTAAAAATTGAGCGAACTCTTTTAAATATGCTTTTACATGCAAGCTCAATAGCAACGCTTACTAGAAAATATGTAGATATTATCAGACCATACGGTACCAAACTTTTGGACACCAGAAAAACAAGACCGCAGCTTAGAGTTTTTGAAAAATATGCAACTAGGTGCGGTGGAGCGGTAAATCACAGAATGGGCTTAGACGATTCTTTGATGCTTAAAGATACACACTTAAAAACGATAGAAAATTTAAAAGAGTATATAAAAAAAGCTAGAAAAAAGATTCCATTTACAACTAAAATAGAAGTCGAGGCAGAAACATTTCATATAGCAAAAGAGGCTTTTGCTTCAGGCGCGGATATCGTTATGTGCGATAATATGACGCCTGATGAGATAGTTGAAGTTGTAAAATACAGAGATGATAACTTTTCACATGTGCTTTTAGAAGCAAGCGGAAATATATCGCTTGAGACTATAGAGTCTTATGCCAAAACAGGAGTAGATGCAATTAGTAGCGGTTCGCTAATTCATCAAGCAAACTGGATAGATTTGTCTATGAAAATAGATTGATATTTTTAATAATTTTATATTCTTATAGGAGGTTCTAATGGCTGATGATGCAGAAAAAACAGAAGAACCTACCTCCAAGAAGATAGAGGATGCCAGAAAAGAGGGCAATGTTCCAAAATCTCAAGACACTTCAGGTGTTATAACCCTATTTGTCGCAATTTTGGCTTTTTTACTTCTTTTTCCATATATGCGTTCTCACGTCGTATCTTTATCAAAATACTACTTTTCGCTTGTCGGTGTTCCCATTGATAGGGAATTAATGGTTGAGATAGCAATAGTATCAATAAAAGAGCTTCTTCTTATTATTATGCCTTTATCAATTTCAGTTGCAATAGCAGGTATCATAGCGGCTTTAGCGCAGTTTGGCTTTTTATTTACGACAAAATCAATTACTCCCGATTTAAAAAAAATAGACCCGATAAAGGGAATAGCAAATCTTTTTTCTATGAAAAAAATTATAGAAGGAGTAAAAGTTACTTTTAAATCTTTTATTACACTAGGTGTCGGATTTGTTTTTTTCTTTATATTTATAAAAGAACTTCCGACGGTTGCCATGTTTGGTTTGGGCGATCAGATGGAGTGGTTAAAAGATAAAGTTTTAATTATAGCGTTTGTGATGCTTTTTATTATTTTTATATTTGCGATTGTAGATATTGTAATTGTAAGAAAACAGTATTTTGACGGTCTTAAAATGAGCAAGCAAGAGATTAAGGATGAGATGAAAAATATGGATGGAGACCCTCTTGTAAAAGCTAAAATAAGACAGATTCAGATGCAAGCTTCAAGAAAAAGAATGATGGCGGCTATTCCTAGTGCAGACGTTGTTATAACAAACCCGACTCACTATGCAGTTGCAATAAAATATGATGAAGAGAAGTCCCATGCTCCTATAGTAGTAGCGAAAGGGATGGATAATATAGCATTGCAGATTAAAAAAATAGCTCGTGAGAACGGAGTACATGTAGTGCAAAATCCTCCGCTTGCTAGAAGTTTATATGCTCAGGTTGATTTGGATAAGCCGATACCAAATGAGCTTTTTGCCGCTGTTGCCGAAGTTTTGGCTTATGTTTACAAAATGAATAAGAAGTAGTATATAATCACAAAAAAGATAAATAGATTGAGTGAAATATTAAATAAAATAGACAAAGCCAAGCATATTGTAGTTATATCGCATATTAATCCCGATGCAGATTCTATCGGTGGTGCCAGTGCAATGTATAGTTTTTTGCTACAAAATCATAAAAAAGTTTCATGGTTTTGCAAGACACAATATATAGAGAAGAAGTTATCGTTTATACCATGGTTTGAAAAGATAAAAACTTCATTTCCTAGTTCTGCTGATTTGGCTATATCGCTAGATTGTGCCGATAAAAAACGCTTAGGTATTGAGATAGAGTGTGAGCTGATAAATATAGACCATCATGAGAGTAACGACAATTACGGAGATGTAAATTTAATTCAGACTAACTTCATAAGCACGACGCAAGTAGTGTATGAATTTTTTAAAGCTAATAGCGTAAAAATAAATAAAAAAATGGCAACTGCATTGTATGCCGGATTATTAGAGGATTCAGATATGTTTTTATCGCAAAATGTCGATGGCACGACATTTGCTTTGGCTAAAGAGTTAATAGAAAACGGTGCTGATTTTCAACTTTGTAATAAAAATATAGCAAAAAGCATCTCTCTCGCAGCACTTAGATTAAAAGCAATTATGCTTAAAAATATATTTTTAGAATGCGATGCTAGAGTCGCAATTTTTTGTGTAAGTGATGAAGATATGAAGTCATCTGGTGCATTGGAAAATGATTGTAAAGCGGCTCTTGAGGAGGCTCTTTATCTTCCTTATGTAGAAGTGTCTTTGTTATTAAAACAAAATAGCGATTTTACGATTAAAGGTTCTCTTCGTTCAAACAGTGATGTAAATGTTTGTAAAATAGCCATGCAACTTGGAGGCGGAGGTCATAAAAATAGAGCCGGTTTCAACATAGAGAGCTTTGTGCTTTTACATGATGCTAAAAAAAGAGTATTAAATTTAATAAAAAAGGAAATTTAGTTTGAAAAGAAGAAAAAATGAGTCCCAATTAGGTCTGATGCTTTTGCTTGCAATAATTGTAGGTGCGGTTATCTATGTATATAACTCTAAAATGTTTGAGAGAAATGCTCCTGAGATATCGATTAACAATAGCGGTTATTGGAATTTAAAAGACCCTCTTGATGTTTCAATTAGCGATAACAGCGGATTGAAATCGTATAAAATTACTCTAAAGAGTGAAACACAAGAGGTTGTTTTGCATAATGAGCAGTTTATAACTCCGCAACTCTCCGTTCATGCGAAAGTCGAACCGCCGAAGAGTGCTTATATTATGAAAGAAAAAGAGATTACCATAGTTGTTGAAGCTCATGATGTTAGTAAATGGGATTTTTTTAAAGGAAATATTGCTAAAAGCGAGTTTAAATTAATAATAGATAAAAAAAGACCATACTTAAATGTTATTGCAAACTCATATAAGATAACCAGAGGAGGCTCTGCGCTTGTAATTTTTAAACTAGAAGATGAAAATTTAAAAAATTTCTATATTCAAACAAGTTTTGACAAAAAATTTATAGCACAGCCTTTTTATAAAAAAGGTTACTACATCGCTTTGTTAGCTTGGCCTATTAAAGAGGAAAATTTTAAAGCGGTTATTGTTGCTGAAGATTATGCACAAAATATTGCGCAAGGTTATATACCTCTTTATTTGACAGATAAAAAGTATAAAACTTCAAATATAAAATTAGACGATAAATTTTTAAAAGGCAAGATTGCCGAATTGTCTGATGAATTTGCTGAAACAAACGGTGTTACCGATTCTATAGAGCAGTTTAAGATTATAAACGAAAAGATAAGAGAAAAAAATGAAAAACTAATTCATGAAATTACATCTAAAGTTTCAGATGAATCAGTTATTGACTTTAGTATAAATGAGATGTATCCTCTAAAAAATGCTGCCGTTGTTGCTCATTTTGGAGACCACAGAATTTATTCGTATGATGGAAAAGACGTTAGTGAATCGTACCATTTAGGCTTGGATTTAGCTAGCAATGCGATGGCGGAAATAAAACCGCAAAATGGTGGAAAAGTTGTTTTTGCAGGATATAATGGGTTGTATGGAAATATGCCTATACTCCATCATGGATTGGGATTATATACTCTATATGGTCACTGCTCGACAATTAACGTTAGTGTTGATGAAAATGTAAAAGCCGGTGCAAACATTGCAAATACAGGTAAAAGCGGCTATGCCATGGGTGACCACTTACACTTTGGAGTTTTAGTTCAAGGTATTGAAGTTCGTCCTGCAGAGTGGATGGATACAGAGTGGATGAAGTTAAATATAGCAGATGTAATAAAGAGTGCCAAAGAGATTATAGACAGGGGATAAAATGTATCAAACAACAATAAAAAAAGCGGTAGAACTAGTGGGGATAGGACTTCATAAAGGCTCGGCAGTCAAATTACGATTGGAGCCTTTAGAGTCTAACAGCGGTCTGATATTTTATAGAAGTGACGTGGATGTTGCTATTCCTCTTATTCCTCAAAATGTTGTTGATACAAGAATGGCTACGGTTATAGGTAAGGACGGCTATGTAATATCTACGATAGAACATATGTTATCTGCTATTTATGCCTATGGAATAGATAATCTTAGAATAATAGTCGATGCAGATGAGGTTCCAGTGATGGATGGAAGCAGTGCTAGTTTTTGTATGCTTTTAGATGAAGCAGGAGTAAGAGAATTGGATGCACCGAAGAAAGTTATGCGAATTAAAAAAGATATTATTGTTCAAGAGGGAGAGAAGTATGTAAAACTATCTCCATCTACAGATTTACAATACAACTTTACTATTAAATTTCCACATCCTGTTATACAAAAACAAGATTATGTTCTTAACTTTTCTAAACAAAGCTACAAGGATGAGATTTCACGTGCTAGAACTTTTGGTTTTTTACATGAAGTTCAATATCTGCGTTCAAAAGGTCTAGCTCTTGGCGGTTCATTGGAAAATGCTATAGTTTTAGACGAGAAAAAAGTTCTAAATCCTGAAGGACTTAGGTTTCCTGATGAGTTTGTAAGACATAAAATATTAGATGCAATCGGTGACATGGCATTAATCGGAATGAATTTTGTCGGTAATTATGAAGCAATGGCTGGAAGTCATGACCTTAACCATAAATTAACAATAGAACTCTTAAAAGATGCTCAAAGCTATGAAGTTATAGAACTTGTTGGTGAGAAAACAAAAGAGTTAGAAAAAGCATATGCATAAGAGCGTTGACTTAGTTTTTATTACGCTCTCTTTACCGATTCAAGTCGGAGTATATAAAGATAATTTGTTGATAGAAATTATCACAAGTCAAGAAAAAAGCTCCGATGTGTTACCGAAAATATTTGATGAACTTTCAAAAAAGTATGACATAAAAAAACTACTATATGCTAATGGTCCGGGTAGCTTTATGGCTATAAAAATTGCGTATATATTTTTAAAATCAATGAGTATATTAAAAAATATACCGCTTTTGGCAACGGATGCTTTTTATTTTAATGAAAATCAACCAATCAAAGCGATTGGAAAGCTATTTTTTGTTAAAATTTCATCAGAAATTAAAACTCAAAAACTAGAAATAGCACCGGAGGCAAGTTTTAAACTTCCCAATGTGCTTGAGTATAGTAATTTTAGTATGACTGCTACTCCTCTTTACGGTATCGGAGCAGTTGGATAGGAAAAAAGTGACAATAAGTGTACCGGCAACTAGTGCAAATCTTGGACCTGGATTTGACTCTTTAGGTTTAGCAGTTGATTTACGAAATGTGGTTGAATTTCATCCATCAAAATTTTTTAGCGTATGTATAAAAGGCGAGGGTGAAAATAACCCGAAATTAAAAGGCAATAACCTTTTTATCAGTATTTTTAATGAGCATTACAATAGACTAACTAAAAAAAGACAAAGCTTTAAATTTACTTTTTATAATCAAATTCCCATGTCAAGAGGACTAGGAAGTTCATCTGCCGTAATAGTTAGTGCTATTGCAAGTGCACATGAGGCGGCAGGTATAAAAGTATCAAAAAGAAGAATACTTAATCATGCCTTAGTTTATGAACCACATCCTGATAATATTACTCCTGCGGTAATGGGCGGTTTTAATGCTGCTACAGTTGAAAAAAATAAGGTATTTTCTCAAAAAAAGCATCTTCCAAATTATATTAAAGCAGTAGTAGTTATCCCTAATAAGCAGATGAGTACCACAAAAGCAAGAGCGCTTCTCCCAAAGTCGTACTCTAAAGAGAATGCAGTATATAACCTATCGCATACGGCACTTAGTGTTGCAGCTTTTTTTAATGAAGATTGGGAAATTTTAAAATTGGCTTCTCAGGATAGATTTCATCAAAAAGCGAGAATGAAAACTTTGCCTGAACTCTTTAGTGTGCAAAAGATAGCATATGAGAGTGGTGCGCTTATGAGTACTCTCTCTGGAAGTGGATCTACATTTTTTTCAATGGTTTATGACGAAGATTCTGCAGCTATAGCAAATAAACTTAGTCAAAAATTTCCTGAATTTATTGTAAAAGTATTGGATTTTGACAATGAAGGTCTTATAATAGACAAATAAGTTAATTCATATCTTCTATGTAAATCAAGGAACTTTTGGATATAATGGCGAAAAAATTTAATCAACCTCTTAGAATGTGTATATCTTGCAGACAAAGAGATACGCAAAACAATCTTACAAGACTTCAGTGTTTAGACTCACAACTTAGTCTTTTTAGAGGTAACGGTAGAAGTTTTTATATATGCAAAATTTGTCTTAAAGATGATAAAAAAGTATTAAAAGCACTTATGCGGCAATGTAAAAGTGGAGATAGAGACAAATTTTCGAACATACTAAAGGAGATCATCACTGATGACAGAAAAAGTTAGAGTACACGAAATTGCAAAAGAGCTTGGAATAGCTTCTAAAGATGTAGTTAAAAAAGCTTCGGATATGGGGATTGATGTTAAATCTGCAAATAGTTCTGTTTCAATGCAAGAAGCAGAAAGCTTAATGAACTATATTATGAGTGGTGAATTTGCAGAAGCACCAAAATCTGAGTTTAAAGAACCTGCTAAAAAAACAAGTGATACTCCAAAAGAAGAAAAAACTCCCAAAGATGACATAAAACCTGCTGTACAAGAGATAAAAAAAATAAATACCCAAGCTCAAGCAGAAGCCAATGTTAAAGTTAAAATTATTCAAAGTACAGAAATTAAAGAGTCTAAAATAGAAGATAATATTCAAAAAGCAAAACAAAATATTGATGAGAAGATAAGTGAAGAAGAGAAGGCAACAGCAAATGTTGTTGAAAATAAAAAAATGCAGATAAAAAAATCAGGTCTTAAAATTGTTAAAAAGAAACAGCCTAAGCTTGAAGAAAGAATTGTAGAAACTGAAATTTTATCTCCGAAACACGCACCTGCCGTATCTTCATACGGAAAAATAAGTGCTGAAGTTTTAGAAGAACTGGCAAAAAAGAAAAAAGCAAAACAGAGTGCAGGTGCTAAAAAACAAGATCAAGGCATAAAAATAGATATTTTTGGAGCTTCACTTAGCGAAGTTTCTATGGATATGGATGATCAGATAGTACTTCTTGATTTAAACTCAACAGAGCGTCGTGAAATTATCGCAGATGAGCCAAAAAAACCAAAAGCTCCAAAGCCGCTTGGCAGAAACTCAAATAAAAAATCAGCTCCAAAAGCGAGAAATGTTTCTCGCGATAAGAGAAAAAAATATATCAAAGATAAACCTGAAGATGTCGTAATAACACATGTAGAAATTCCTGAAGATATCCGTGTTTATGAATTTGCAGAAAAACTTAACCGTCCAATTTCAGATGTAATAAAAGTACTTTTTAGTCTTGGTTTAATGATGACTAAAAATGACTTTTTAGGAAACGATGAGATAGAAATTTTATCTGAAGAGTTTGGTGTTGAAGTAACGATAGTAGATCCTAAAAATGAATTTAACTATGAAGAGGATATGGCACATGAAATAGATGATAATGCGACTGAGAGACCTCCTGTTATTACTATAATGGGGCATGTTGATCACGGTAAAACATCACTGTTAGATGCTATTAGAAAAGCAAAAGTAACTGCAAGTGAAGCCGGTGGAATTACACAGCATATCGGGGCTTATACGATTGAACAACATGGTAAAGCTATTACATTTATAGATACTCCCGGTCACGCGGCATTTTCGTCAATGCGTCAAAGAGGTACGGATGTTACCGATATTATTGTTATCGTTGTTGCAGCTGATGATGGTGTTAAACCTCAAACAGACGAAGTTATTAAGTTGGCAAAAGAGTCTAAAGTTCCTGTAATTGTTGCATTAAATAAGATGGATAAAGAGAGTGCTAATCCGGATATGGTAAAAGGTCAAATGGCTGAACGTGGCTTAAATCCTATTGATTGGGGTGGAGATATAGAATTTGTTCCTGTATCTGCAAAGACAGGAATGGGAATTGATGATTTACTTGAAAATATTTTACTAACCGCAGAAGTAATGGAACTTAAAGCAAATGAGAATGCAATGGCGAAAGCTGCCGTTGTTGAGAGCTCACTAGAAAAAGGTCGTGGACCGGTTGCAACTGTCATTGTTCAAAACGGTACTTTAAAAGTCGGCGATTACGTAGTTTGTGGTAGTGCATACGGTCGTGTTAAAGCCCTGATTGATGAGAATAAACAACAAATTAAAAGTATAAAACCGAGTCATACTGCAGTTGTTGTCGGACTTAATGAAGTTCCATCTTCGGGTGAAATTATGATGGCTATGAACAGCGATAAAGAAGCTAGAGAATATGCTCAGAAGCGTCATGAATATGATAGACATAAAGAACTTTCTCATAGCACAAAATCAACTTTAGAAGATATGACTAGCATGATTGCAGAGGGAAGATTAAAATCTCTTAAAGTTGTTCTTAAAACAGATGTTCACGGTTCATTAGAGGCGATTAGAAGTTCGCTAAGCGAATTAAGAAATGATGAAGTTAAAATTAATGTTATCTCTTCCGGTGTAGGCGGAATTACGGAAAATGATGTTGAGCTAGTAGGCAATAGTGAAAACTGTGTGCTACTTGGATTTAATGTTCGTCCGACAGGAAGTGTTAAAGCACTTGCTAAACAAAGAAACGTAGATATTAGAACCTATTCTATTATTTATCAGCTTTTGGATGATATGACTGGAATGTTAACAGGTATGATGTCTCCTAAATTCACTGAAGAAAATACGGGGCAAGCAGAGGTTAGAAATACATTTAAAGCGCCAAAAGGCATGGTTGCAGGATGTGTCGTTGTTGACGGTAAGCTTGTACGTGGCGGTTTAGTGCGTGTTATACGTAACGGAGTTGTTGTTCATGAAGGCGAGTTGACATCTTTAAAACGTTTCAAAGATGATGTTGAAGAGATAGGCAACGGATATGAGTGTGGTGTTATGATTAAGGGCTATGATGATGTAATTGTAGGCGATGTAATTGAAACATTCAAAAAAATTGAACAAAAAGTTTCTCTGTGACAGAATCTGAGATAAAAGTAAAAAGAACGGAATCAATTTTACTTGAGTTGATTCCTGAAGCTTTAGGTAGTTTAAATGATAAAAGACTGCATCAGCTTGATATTATAGACATTAAGTGCTCACGCGGTAGAAGCGATGCCAAAGTATATATTGATCCCGCTTCTTTTAGTCAGGAAGAAAAAAGTGATTTTTTAAAGTTACTTAAAAAAGCAAGACCTATAATAGAAAGTTTTTGTCTTAAAGACCAAGGTTGGTTTCGCTCTCCTAAGTTTACATTTGAGTTTGATGAACAACTTAAAAAAGCACAGAGTATTGAAGAGTTGTTTAAAAAAATTGCTAAAGAGTAGGTGTGATTTATGAGTTTAGAAAAAGATATAGAATCATTTGTTAAATCTGTAGATTTGGAACTTTATGATATCTCTGTCGTTAGAGACGGTGAAGATACTATTTACAGAGTCAGCGTACTTTCTAGCGTTATGGAAGATGAGAAAAGAAGAGGTGTGAGTTTAGATGAGTGTGTTAATCTTACTCATCTAATTTCACCTCTGCTTGATGTAACACCTCCTGTCTCAGGAGATTACAGACTTGAAGTAGGAAGTCCGGGAATTGAGCGAAAAATATCTTCGTTAAAGCAGTTTGAACTCTCAATAGGAGAAAAAGTAGCGCTTAATCTAAAAACAAAAGATAAGATTAGAGGAAAGCTTCTAAAAGTAGAAGATTCTAAAATTTTATTGGATGTTGAGGGTGAAGAAATCGGTGTTGATTTTTCTCAAATTTCAAAAGCAAAAACATATTTTGAATGGTAATAGATAATAACTTTTATATGAGACTAGCCTTAAATGAGGCTTGGAAATATCAAGGTTTAACATATCCAAATCCTGCTGTTGGTTGCTGCATTGTGGGCAAAAACGGCGAGATATTAGCAGTTGAAGCGCATAAGAGGGCAGGTGAAGCTCATGCCGAAGTTGAGGCTCTTAAGAGTGCATATCATAAGCTAACAAATGATGAAAAAATTTTAAGTATAACATCCTCATCCGATATACATGTATATCTAATTAATAATCACAATGGCTGTTTTAGAGGTATATCAATATTTACAACCCTTGAACCATGCGCTCATATAGGAAAAACGCCTTCTTGCGCATCTCTAATATCAAAGCTCGAAATAAAAAAACTCTTTGTAGGTTCACAAGATTTAAATAAGATAGCTTCAGGCGGAATTGAAATAGTAAAAAAAACTGATATAGATGTACAAATGCAACTTCTTGAAAAAGAGTGTGATGAGCTCTTAAATCCTTTTAACATGTGGAGTAAAAAAAGGTTTATTTTTTTTAAATGGGCGCAAAGATTAAACGGTACGATTGATTATGGAACTATTAGTTCAAAAAAATCAAGAACTCTTGTTCATGCCATGAGAGATGTGTGTGATTTGCTAATCATTGGCGGCAATAGCGTAAGAGTTGATAGACCGACACTTGATGCCAGAATGGTAAATGGAAAGGCACCTGATATTTTGATAATATCAAAAAGCGGAGATTTTGATAAAACAATTCCTCTTTTTAACGTTAAAGATAGAAAAGTTATAATAAGTGATAATTTTTCTGTTCTTGATAATTATAAAAATATTATGATTGAAGGCGGCTCAATCATGTTTAATCTCACTAAAGATATAGTTGATTATCATTTGTGTTTTTTATCTGCACAAGTCGGCGGAGATATTAATTTTACGGGTAAAGATTATAAGTTTGATATTTTAAATGTACAAAAAGATGATAAAGATATAATTATGTGGATGAAACAAGAGAACAGCAGAGGAAACAAGTAGAATGGAAAAACAGGAAAAAATCGTATCGATGTTTGATAATATTGCACCGACTTACGACACGGCAAATCGTGTGATGAGTATGGGCGTAGATAAGAGCTGGAGACGAAAAGCTTGTGATTTGGCTTATGGATTCTACTCAAAAGACTCTATCGATAAAATTGTTGATGTTGCATGTGGAACAGGCGATATGATGGATTTTTGGAAAAAAAGATCTGAAGTTAACGGTATAGCCGTTGGCGAGATAGTAGGCGTTGACCCATCTAACGGTATGGTTAACGTTGCTAGAGAAAAATATCCTAAGTTTAACTATCATATAGCAAAAGCAACAGAGATTCCGCTTCAAGATGCAAGTGCAGATATATTAAGCATTACATACGGTATTAGAAACGTAGTTGAGAGAGAAGCGGCTTTAAAAGAGTTTAACAGGGTTTTAAAACTAGACGGTCTTGTGGTAATTTTAGAGTTTATGAAAAATGAAAATCCGTCGTTTCTAGGCAAAATAAGAGATTTTTACATGAACAAAATTTTGCCAAAAGTAGGCGGTTTTATCTCTAAAAATCTTGAAGCTTATGAATATCTTCCAAACTCTATAGAGGATTTTTCTACGGTTGATAATATGAAAAAAGAGTTAGAAGCTGCAGGTTTTGAGATTGTATATTCAAAAAGCTTTTCTATGGATATATCTACTCTATTAATAGCAAGAAAAAAATAGGTCTAAAGGTTGTACACGCTTAGCGTATCTTCTCTAAATGAGCAGATAAAGACCCTTTTGGAAAGTACGTTTGAGAGAGTGCTTGTCGAGGGAGAGCTATCCCGTATAACTTTTCATAACAGCGGACATATCTATTTTACGCTAAAAGACGAATCTTCAACTATAAAAGCGGTAATTTTTAAAGCAAATGCCGCAAAATTAAAGTTCCAACTTCAAGAGGGATTAAAAGTAGTTCTTGATGGGACCTTGACACTCTATAAACCGCGTGGCGAATATCAAATAAACTGTTTTACTATTTCTCCATCGGGCCACGGTGCTTTGGCATTGGCTTATGAGCAGCTAAAAAAGAAGCTCTCCTTACAAGGTTATTTTGACATTAATGTAAAAAAACAACTTCCAAAATTTCCAAAAAGAATTGCTCTTATAACTTCGGCAACAGGTGCAGCACTTCAAGACATGCTTCGCGTTGCAAATAGCAGATACAAAGCAGTGGAAATTGATATATACGATGTTTTAGTTCAAGGCGATAGTGCGGCAGGTTCAATAGTAAAAGCTCTCTCTTTAGCAGATACAAAAGAGTATGATATCATTGTTTTAAGCCGCGGCGGCGGAAGTATAGAGGATTTATGGGCATTTAACGAGGAGATAGTTGCAGATGCTATTTTTAAAGCTGCTACGCCTATAGTATCTGCGGTAGGGCATGAGATAGATTGGGTTATTAGCGATTTTGTGGCAGATTTACGTGCACCTACACCAAGTGCCGCAATGCAGATGATATTGCCGGATTCTAATGAGTTGTATCAATATATAGATTCGTTAGAGTCGCAATTTATTCAAATAATTAAACAAAAAATCTATAACAAAAGACAAGAACTTACTCATCAAACAGATTTATATGCCAGACACTCTATTGAGAAGAAGATATCTCAAAATATTGAACTAATAAAACAGCTTCGTGTCTCTTCTAATCAGACTATTATATTTAAAATAGATAGCTTTTATAAAGAGAGCGAATCAATAAAAATCAGATTTCCGCAAGTGATACAGAGTAAGATAAATATTGCTCAAAATCAAGTAACAACTTTGCAAAAAATGTTAGAATCCAACCATCCAAAACTAAAAAGCAAAAAAGGTTTTGCACAGATTTCAAAAGAGTCTAAAGTGATAGATATCGCATCATTAGAAGTTGATGAAATCTTTGATTTAATGAGTGATAAAGTAAGCATAAGTGCAAAAGTACTTAAAAAAAGTAATATATAGAGGTTTATATGAATTATCCACAGTTTTTTGATAGTGTAGAGAGTATTAAAGTAGTAGATCCATTAGCAAAAGTTTTAGGTGCATTTGAGATGGGAAAATATGAGTTTACCTATTTAGATGCAGTAAAATCAGCAGGACACAGCTGTCCTACGCTTGCTGGTGCATATCTAGTAACTTTAGAAGGATTAAAAGCTCTTTATCCTGATTCGTTGCCTGTAAGAGGTGAAATAAAAGTAAAATTTAAAGAGCCGCTTGAAGAGGGTGTTACCGGAGTTATAAGTAATGTAGTTTCACAAATAACAGGTGCGACTGACAGAAGCGGTTTTAAAGGACTTGCAGGAAAATTTGCTCGTCACTCTTTGATGGATTTTAATGCGAATATTAACTCTTCGATTAGATTTACTAGGGTTGATAACTCTAAAAGTGTAGATGTGTTTTATGACCCTTCATCAATCGGCGGAAATCCTAAAATGCAGCAGTTAATGCAAAAAATGATGGGCGGTTTGGCAAATCAACAAGAAATTGAAGAGTTTGGAGAACTTTGGCAAGATAGAGTTAAGCGAATTTTTGAGAACAAATCTCAAGTAATTAGAGTTGTAGAGCTATAGTATTTGCAACATGTAGTTTTACATGTATGATAAAGTGTCGTAGTGTAACTACATTGTAACTTATTGGTTATATAATTTCTCTGTTTATATAAAGGGAGATTTTATGGCTTATTTTGATAATGCTAAAGTTAATGATAAAGTTTACGGTTTGGTATTCGGTGCTGGTAAAATAGCTAAAATATTTGATGAGAGTCACTATAAAATAATGGTTGATTTTAAAAACGGTTATGAAGTACCATACACTGAAGACGGGATTCCGGGGTGGGGAAATTTCAACAAACAGACACTTTTTTATAAAAATGATGTTGATTTGACGGATGTTGATTTTTCTCCTGTTACAAAAGTTTTATCTGTCAAAAAAATCATAAAATTAAGAGAGAAGAAAAAACTTCAAGTAAGACTTCCATCAGGGGTTTGGAAAAATGTAAAAAAAGCGGAGCTTTCTTATATAGAAGAGTTGCTAGAAAAAGAAAAATATCATATGTTTAGAAAAAAACCTGATAAAAACAAAAAGTAAAATTTACATGACGCATACTTCTTATCAACGTACTATAAAAACTCCAATAGGTTCAATGATTGCCGTAGCGAATAATCATGCACTTATAAGTCTTGATTTTGCAGATGATAATGTTATGGCAGAAAACTCAAATTATCCCCTATTGCTTCAGTTAGAGATTGAGCTGAATCAATATTTTAAGCAAAAACGAAAACATTTTACTATACCGTTGTCTCCAAACGGTACTGCTTTTCAAAAAGCCGTCTGGGAGATATTACGCACTATACCGTATGACTCAACAATATCTTATTCCGAGGAAGCAAAAATATTCGGTAATCCAAAAGCAACAAGAGCTGTTGCAAATGCCAACGGCAAAAATCCAATCTCTATCCTTATCCCATGCCACCGTGTGATATCTTCCGACGGTAGTATAGGCGGTTATAGCGGAGGGTTATGGAGAAAAGAGTTTTTACTCTCTCTAGAAAAAGAGTAAATAACCTTATTTTAATATCAAAGGCGGGAAATAGGCGTGAAGCATTACCGCAGTTTGAACCGATAGCTTTTTTATCAGTTTGTCAAATTTATCTTCTTCATTCCATACGGGATTAGTTACTCCGCTAAGCTCTATTAACCTTATTTTAGCATCATAACTAACGCCTATACTGTCTATTAGCCCTACACTTTTTGCCTGTGAAGCCGTAAAAATATGAGCATTTGCAAATGTGTCTCTTTTATTAATATCCAAACCCCTAGCGTTTGCAACATCCGAAGTAAACAAATCGTATGTCCCTTGTATTACTTTGTTTAGTTCGTTTATCTCATACTCTGTCCACTCTCTATCGCTTGTACCCACTTTTTTATACTTTCCTGCCTGAACACTTTGTGATTTGATACCGACTTTACTCATCAGCTCACTAACATCGGCTCCTTGCATAACGACACCTATGCTTCCCACCATAGAACCGGGGTTTGCTATTATCTCGTTAGCCCAGATGCTTGCATAGTAGCTTCCGCTTGCTATTGTTCCGCTAGCATATACAACAATCGGTTTTTTCTCTTTCGCTCTTTTAATGGCGTAAGCGACTTCAATTGATGGTGAAACGGCACCTCCGGGAGAATCAACATTTAATAAAATCCCTTTTATAGAGTTGTTTGATGCCGCATTGTCAATTTGCTCTACAACTTCAGAAACTTCCATGATAGGACCAAAAAAGTTTATCTGTGTAAGATTGTTTTGCGTAAAATTTTCATCATTTTTTGGTCCAAAAATCAGAAAAAGTATAAGCAAAAATACCATAGCCTTAAAGTGGTTTTGAATAAATCTCATTATTGCTAAAATTGGAGAAAATAGATTTTTTATAAACTGCATTAACTACCTTTTTTTAATATTCCGTTGATGTAAATTTTTGAGATATTATATCTGTGCAATATTAAATGAATTGCTAACTCCTCGGAAGGTTTTTTATCTAAGTCAATAATAAGCATATCTGCATTTTTTCCTTCGCTTATCTCTCCGGTGCTAATTCCAAGAGCATCTGCAGCATCTACCGTAACGCTATTTATGAGTTTTTTTGCCAAATCTAAAAGAGGCATATTAGAGTGCATAAAAAGAGCACATTTCATCTCCTCGAAAAGGTCTAGTTTATAGTTTGAACTAAGACCGTCTGTTGCACATATCCATCTTATATTATGCTTTTGCAGTTTTTTTAAATCAAGTGCACCGTTTCCTAAAAGTCTGTTTGAAATAGGGCAGTGAATAACGGTATGAGAATTTGAGGAAATAGTTTTAAGCTCATTTTCGTTTGCTTTAACTACATGTGTAAGCAGAGTTTTATGTCTGTTAAAGTTTTCTAAAAATTCATCCGAATCACTTACTGCACTGTTTTGTTTTAGTAGATTTTGAAAAAAATCTTTAAAATCTCCTTTGCTCTCATCAAGCCATTCCCTCTCAGCGTTGCTTTCCATAAAGTGTGCAGTTAATTTCAAATTTTCATTTTTAACAATTTGAAGTGCTTTTTTAATTAAAATCGGATGAACTGAATATGGCGAATGAATAGCGACGGCTGTATAAAACCCCTCTCTTTTTATACTTTTTGACGCATCAAGTCTTGCCAAAAAATCCCCAAAGAGTGCATCAGCCATTGTTGCTTGTGAGCCTATTAGCTCATTGAAAAAAACAACATTTTGAGAGGCATTTGCGCATGCTTGTAAATCCATACCGTGTGAGCTTACAGCACCAAAAGTTGTAATTCCTGATTCTAACATAGAGTTTATCGCTCTCTCCATGCACTCGCTGTTGCAGCCGTTAATTAGTTCATCTCTATTTTCTATAACGCTGTAAAGCCAAGGTATAAAATCTCCGTAGGAGAGAGTCGTTTTATTGGCACTAAACTCTACATGTACATGTGCATTTATAAGTCCGGGCATCAAAAGAGAGTTCTCTTTTAGCTCAATAACTTCTGCCTCAGGAAACTCTTTTTTTAGCTCATGAAGCGGAGCAATTTTATGTATAGTTTTATCAAAAGCAACCGACATATCAACAAGTAGAGTATTTGGTGTTAATATGTAGTTTGGTGTGAGTATTTGCATATTTTATCTTTTTTGAAAATTTAAAATAGATTATGCTTAATTTAGATAAAATAGCTCCTTAAAATTTTTAATTATTAAATAAAAAGGCAGAAGATGAAAATAGTAGTAATTCAAGGACCAAATTTAAATATGCTGGGTATAAGAGAACAGCAAGTTTACGGTTCTATGAAATTAGAGCAAATACATGCTCAGATGAAAGAGTTTGCAACTCAAAGCGAAATAGAGATAGAATTTTTTCAAAGCAATTTAGAGGGTGAAATTGTAGATAAGATTCAAGAGTGCTACGGGGATGCTGATGGTATCATCATAAATGCGGCAGCATATACTCACACATCGATTGCTATTCGTGATGCAATTTCTGCAGTAAATCTTCCTACTATTGAAGTGCATATCAGTAATATTCACCGTCGTGAAGAGTTTAGAAAACAAAATATGATTGCACCTGTTTGTACATCTTCTATTGTTGGATTCGGTCCATTTGGATACCATTTGGCAATGGTAGGAATGATACAAATTATGAATGAGTTAAGAGCTGTTCAAGAGATGCAAAAACAAGTTTCCGAAGCAAAATAGTAATAGTACATGTATATAAAGCGTAAATTAAATGATGGATTAACTACCTTTAAAAATTTACGTTATGTCAAGAAAAGCGGTGTAAAAACTTTTCACCGCTTTTTGGCAACAGTAGGCGTTGGAGGGAATGTAGGAGATGTAAAAAGAAGATTTGAGCATCTTTTTGCAGTTCTAAAGAGAGATAAAAGAGTAGAGTTGCTTTACACTTCGTTGATTTTGAAAAATCCTCCTTTTGGTTTTATAAATCAGGATGATTTTTTTAATTCAATTATTGTGCTTAAAACAAGTATGCAGCCAAAATTATTTTTGGATTATTTAATGAGATTAGAGAAAAAATTTGCGCGCAAAAGAAGTTTTGCAAATGCTCCAAGGACATTAGATTTGGATATTATTTTTTTTGACGACAGAGTTATAAAAACACAAAAACTCTATATTCCGCATCCTAAGTGGTTTGAGAGAGAAAGTGTATTGATACCGTTGATGGACATATATAGATGAAAATATTAACTTTTACGGGAAGAACGCCTTCAGAAGCTTTAAAAAAAGCTAAAATGGATGTTAATTATGCTCAGATGCTTCATATAGATACAAAAGAGATTCAAAAAAAATCACTAGGAAAAGAAGCAATTTATGAGATAGTAATGGGTGTAGAAGAAGAGTCTATGCATAGTACGTATAAAAAAACAAACACCATACCAAAAGACGGTAAGCCTCTGACTCAAAAGAGTGCAGATGTTTTATACGATATATCTTATGCGGCGAAACAGATATCTAAAATTGCAGACGTTAAAGACCCTCTTTATGAATATCAAGAAAACAAACCGCAGAGTACTTTTGAGCCAAAAGAGTTAAAAGAGATAAAATCAGAGATAGCAAAACTCGGGGACAAAGTCAAAATTATTCAAAATATGTTTTGGGACGAAAAAGCGCCTGAGTTAGACAGCTATATTCCATCGGAATTTGCCGAGATATATCGCCTTTCTTCACAAAGCGGAATGAACAGAGAACATCTTGATGCTATTATGAGAATGACGCTAGAGCATATGCCATTTAGAATGAGAGAAAATTCATCTACCGTTAAAAGATATTTTCAAACGCTTCTTAGAAAAATGGTGCCCATTAGACTTGAGAGTACTCCATCAATAGGAAATAAAAAAGTTATTATGTTAGTAGGTCCAACAGGAGTAGGCAAGACTACGTCAGTGGCAAAGTTGGCTGCTAGATATTCATACTTGATGCAAAAAAAATACAAAGTCGGATTGGTTGTGTTAGACACTTACCGTATCGGTGCTGTTGAGCAGTTAATGCAGTATGCAAGAATGATGAAACTAGGTATTGAAACGGTTGTTGACCCCATAGATTTTGCAAGCGCTCTTGACTCTTTAAGATATTGTGACTATATCTTAATTGATACCATGGGTTCAAGCCCCTACGATAAAAGTAAAATTGAAAAAATTTATGAGTGTTTGGATGGAAATGATGAAAAATACAATATTGATGTTGTTTTGGTAATGCCAAGTTCTATAAAATATGAAGATTTAAAAGCCACTTATGAAAATTTTTCTTCCCTAAATGTAGATACTCTTATGTTTACAAAGCTAGATGAAACCAGAGGTTTTGGAAATATATTTTCTCTTGCGTATGATACAAAAAAGCCGATAAGTTATTTTTCAGTTGGACAAGAAGTGCCTGAAGATTTGGTCTGTGCAAGTAGCGATTTTTTAGTAGAATGCTTATTGCACGGCTTTAACAGGAGCAAAGCATGATAGGTCATCAAGCTCAAAAATTAGAAGAGTTGGTTTCATCAAACTCACAAAAAAAATCTAAAAAAACTCGTTTTATAGCTATTACAAGTGGAAAAGGCGGAGTTGGGAAAAGTACTATAAGTTCAAATCTTGCATATGTACTTTCGCAAAACGGCTTAAATGTAGGGATATTTGACGCAGATATCGGTTTGGCAAATTTAGACGTAATGTTTAATGTAAAAATCAAAAAAAATATTCTACATGTACTAAAAGGTGAAGCGAGTGTTTCGGAGATTTTGATTCCCGTTACTAGAAATCTTATACTTATTCCCGGTGAGAGCGGTAGCGAAATATTAAAATATTCTGATAAAGCTCTTTTTGAGAGATTTATGAGTGAAGCAGAAGTTTTAAATAAACTTGACGTTATGATTATTGATACAGGTGCAGGAATAGGTGAGCATATACAGATGTTTTTGGATGCTGCAGATGATGTTATAGTTGTTACGGTTCCAGATCCAGCCGCAATCACTGATGCATACGCAACAATAAAAACTATTGCAGCCATAAGAAATGATATATTTTTAATCATGAATCAGGTTAAAGGTGAAAAAGAGGCAGTTGCAGTATATGAAAAAATAAAGAAAGTAGCACTTGCAAATATTGGAAGTAAGTTAGATTTAAAATTAATTGGAAAAATTAATAGTGATATTAAAGTCTCATCCTCTGTAAAGCAAAGAACTCTCTTTAGTGTTTCTCATCCCGGTTCAGTTGTGCATAAAGATATAATAGATATAGCAAATGTTATAAATAAGAATTTGGAACGAGATGTGCTTGTAATGCCTAGTGAAAGCGGATTATCTGGGCTTTTTAAGCGTTTGGTAAAACACTTTTAAATCAAATTTGAGGCTATTGCAGATGTTGGGTGAGAATTTTGTGTACTTTTTTACTGTTCAGGGGTTTTTCGTAGGAATAGTTTTTGGTATTTTAAAATCATTCGACGCAGAGGGATTATTTGTATATACTTTTTTTATAACTGCATTTTTTTACCTATTTTCTCATATAATAGTTGCTTTTTATTATAGAACAACAGTCGGAAAGATGTATTTTTTTCCAAAAGAGTCCCATGAGAAGGAACTTGATTTATTTCTAATAGAGATAAACAAGAGAGAAAAACTTATTGATTCTGCTATTAAAATAACAGATGCCGCAATCAAGACAAACGCTATGGATATTGAGAAAATTTTATGATAAGTGCATATAAACAAGACCTTAAGCATAAAGAGGATGAACTCGCAATCCAATATTTGCCTGCCGTTAGAGCTATGGCATTTAGACTAAAAGAGAGACTTCCCAGTTCTGTTGATTATATGGATTTATCTGCTATAGGAACGGAAGAGTTAATAAAATTAGCCAGAAGATATGACGAGGCTTTAAACGACTCTTTTTGGGGATACGCAAAAAAGAGAGTTTACGGAGCAATGCTTGATTATTTAAGAAGCCTTGATGTTCTTAGCCGCTCAAGCAGAAAACTTGTAAAAGCTATAGATTATGCTGTTGAAGATTATAGGGCTATTCATGATGAAGAGCCCAGCGATGAAGAACTTTCAGAAATTTTAGGAGAGAGTGTAGAAAAAATACATGAAGCTCGTATCGCTTCAAGTATATACACTGTTATGCCTCTTCAAGATCAGCTTCAAGTCGGGGACGACGGTGCTATGCTTGCAAACATAGAAAAAGAAGAGCTGATTGATGTTATTAAAACTGTTCTTGATGGATATAATGAAAGAGAACAGCTGATAATTCAGCTTTACTACTTTGAAGAACTCAGTTTAAAAGAGATTAGTGATGTGTTAAGTATTACCGAATCAAGAATTTCACAAATACATAAGTCGGTTATTCATAAAATTAAAGAGAGTGTAGGGGCATAAAATGGCAGATATACTTTCACAAGAAGAGATAGATGCGCTTTTAGACGTAGTTGATGATGAAGGTGATGATGTCTTTGACGGAGACGATGACTCTCCCATATCGCAAAGACAAGTAACACTTTACGATTTTAAAAGACCAAATAGGGTATCAAAAGAACAACTTCGTGCTTTTCGTGGGATACATGACAAGATGGCAAGATCTCTTGCTTCTCAAATATCTTCTATAATGCGCTCAATTGTTGAAATCCAACTCCACTCTGTAGATCAGATGACATACGGTGAATTTTTAATGTCGCTGCCAAATCCTACAAGCTTTAACGTTTTTTCAATGAAGCCGCTTGAAGGAAGTGGTGTTATAGAGATAAATCCATCTATCGCTTTTCCAATGCTAGACCGACTATTGGGCGGTAAAGGAGAACCGTTTGATGCAAGTCGTGAGTTTTCAGATATAGAGCTTAGTCTTTTTGAGACGATTTTAAAGGTTATGATGGCAACGCTTAAAGAGGCGTGGGGGCCTGTTATGGATATTTTTCCTAATATAGAGTCTAAAGAATCTAGCCCAAACGTAGTTCAAATTGTTGCCCAAAATGAGATTGTCGTAATGGTAGTTATGGAAATTATTATCGGGCAGAGTTCAGGTATGATGAATATATGTTATCCGGTTATCGCACTTGAACCTATTTTACCAAAGTTGGCAAGCAGAGATTTAATGTTAAATGAAACAAGCACGAAAAAGAGTAGAAATACGGAGTTACATGTACTCTTAGGCGGTGCTAAAGTAGGTGTAGAGGCGATACTAGGCGGTGTTGAGCTTACTTTGCGTGATGTTTTAGAGTTACAAAGCGGAGATGTAGTAAGACTTACCAGCCCTGCAAATGATATCGTTACACTTTGTGTTGACGGTAAAGATAGATTTCTTGGTAAAATAGGTTTGAGAAGATTTAGAAAATCTATTCAGATTACTGAGATAATTGATACCGAAAAAGATGCTGTAAAACGAGCTTTAGAGAGTTTTGAGACAACAAGACATGAAAAAATATCAGGCGTAAAAGAGATGATGTTTGATGAAGATTAGAAACTAGATAAGGAGTAAAAGATGAATGATTTTATGAAGCTATTCGAAAATGAAACTGTAGGTACGATAGAAGCTTTGATAGGTCAAGCTCCGACTCTTGAACTGAAAGAAGAACAAGAGCTTAGTATTATCTCAAATATAATTCCTCCTATCGTATTGCTTAATATCTCTATAAGCGGTGATTTGAATGCTTCAGCTATGGTGGCTTTAACACCAAGCTTAGTAGCCTCTTTGTCGGATATGATGATGGGAGAAGAAAATAGTGGCAGAGATGATGTAAGTGATGATGATTTAGATGCCGCAAAAGAGATAACCTCGAATATATTTGGAGCGATTAGCAATAGCTTAGGTGCTCAAAAAGAGTTGCCTGCTCTATCTTTTAGCATAGATAGTGTTAAATATGTCAGTGAAGATAAAGAGATATCTTTAGAAAACTACAGTAAAATGTTTATTTATAATTTTCAGGTGGGGGATGTAAAATCACTCTTTATGTTTATAATGGATGAAAATTTGGAAAATGCCGTATTTAAAAAATCTTCAAACTCTTCGCAGGAAAAAATGCCTCAGTCTAATAAAATTCAAGCAAATACATCTAATGTTGCCTTAAATAGTGAAGAGATGAGTAACATAGCTCTAATAATGGATGTTAAGCTTCCTGTCAAAGTTAGAATAGGAAAGAAAAAAATGTTATTAAAAGATGTTTTAAATATGGACATCGGTTCTGTTGTTGAGTTAAATCAATTAGCAAACGACCCGTTGGAGATATTAGTTGATGATCATGTAATAGCAGAAGGTGAAGTTGTAATTGTTGATGGGAACTTCGGTGTTCAAATTACTACAATCGGTACAAAAAGAGAGAGACTCAATCAGCTCAAGGGATAAAATGCAAGACAGAAGAAATGAGCTAGCAAAAAGATATGTTAAGGATATAAAATCCGCAGATGTTTGGAGTGTTTTTAGAATAATTGCCGATTTTGTTAAAGGTTTTGATGATCTTGGAGATTTAGGACCATCGGTAACTATTTTTGGGAGTGCAAGAACTAAAGAGGACGACTTTTATTATAAAGAGGCCGAAAAACTCTCTTTGATGCTAGCAAATAAAGGCTTTAATATCATAACCGGTGGCGGTCCAGGTATTATGGAAGCTGCAAACAGAGGAGCAAAAGGGTGTCCAAATGTTGAATCTGTCGGATTAAACGTAGATCTCCCTTTTGAACAGGTGTCAAATAAATATACCACTAAAGAACTATATTTTGATTACTTTTTTTCACGAAAAGTTATGCTTGTAAAATACTCAATAGCGTATGTTATATTCCCTGGCGGATTTGGAACATTAGATGAGCTTTTTGAGGCATTAACTTTGGTTCAAACAAGAAAAGTAACTGGAGTGAAAATTTTTGTTGTAGGTGTTGATTTTTACAAACCACTTTTAGATTTTATTAAAGATAAACTGCAATATAACGCAATGATTGATAAAGATGATATTACAATAATCAGATTAACTGATGATTTAGAGTGTGTTGTTAATGAAGTTGAAGATTCCCTTGTAAAACAGATTAAGATACTTGAAGAGGTCGGATTGGAAAATACTAAGTATTATAAATCATTGTCAGATTTTAAAGACGAACAAAATATAAAGTAGTTTAAGATGAAAAAAAAAGTTCTAATAGGAATGAGCGGAGGTGTGGATTCTACAATCTCCGCACTGCTTTTAAAAGAAGAGGGATATGATGTAGAAGGCTTATATATGAAGCTTCACTCAAAACTAGGATATCATGAAATAAATCAAGCAAGAGCGCAAAGAGCAGCAGATTTTGTCGGGATGAAGTTACATGTAGTAGATTTGCAAGAAATTTTTAATGAGAAAGTTTTTCAACCGTTTATAGATACTTATGCCAAAGGAAAAACTCCAAATCCATGTGCATTATGTAATAGAAGCCTGAAATTTGGCGAAATGGTTAAATATGCAGATAAAATTGGTGCAGATTTTGTAGCTACGGGACACTATATAAAAACTGACGGAGAATATTTTTATGAAGCATATGATGATAGTAAAGATCAAAGCTACTTTCTTTTTTATGTAGATAAAAATATATTACCAAGACTTCTATTTCCATTGGGAAATAAAAAAAAGAGTGATATTAAAAAACTTGCATCATCAATAAGTGAGCTAGAGTCTTTCGCATACCAAGGTGAATCAAGTGAAATATGTTTTGTTGACACTACATATACTGATTTGCTTAAAGATTATGTAGAAGTAGATAAAATCGGTCAAGTTATGGATAGAGATGGAAATATTGTTGGCGAACACAAGGGCTATATGCATTATACAATCGGCAAAAGAAGAGGTTTTACTATTAATGGCGCACATGAACCTCACTATGTAGTTGAAATTAATGCAGAAAAAAATCAGATAATAGTCGGTAAAAAAGAGGAACTTGCTTGTAATAAAGTAGTACTTGAGAATTTAAATCTTTATACTAATGAAAAAAGTTTTGATACAACTGTTAAATTAAGATATAGAACAAAAGCAGTACCATGTCATGTAGAAATAAAAGATGATAAAGCTTATGTAGCTTTAAAAGAGAGTGTTTTTGGAGTTGCAACCGGTCAAGCAGCTGTTTTTTACGATGATAATAAACTCATAGGCGGCGGCTGGATAGAACAAAACTAAAATAAAAAGAGTTTATCAAAAGCAACAAAATTTCAGTTTCAAAAAATTCTTTTCAAAACTTCCACACTTTAAGAAACATCTAAGCTATTACTCCCTATAATTCCCATCCAC
>NZ_MICH01000012.1:0-2678 GCF_001830805.1 Sulfurimonas sp. RIFOXYD2_FULL_34_21 | reverse complement strand
TGTTTTGTACATTAGATGTCATCTCTTCCATAGCAGCAGCTGTTTCTTCAAGTGATGCGGCTTGTTGGTTAGAAGCAGTCGATAGTGCTTCTACGGCTTGTTTAAGTGATGAAGCATCGGTTTGCAAATCAATTCCGTTTGAGAGGGATGAGGAGAGCATGGTTGTAACTGCACTTCCTAAAGTATTTACACCGCTTGCAAGTTTTAACAGATGCTCTTTAAGTCCTTTTTCATCTATCTTGTTAAGATAGTTATAACTAGAGTATTCTTCTAAAACTTTAAGAACATTGTCAATATTGTCTTCTAAATTTGAAGCCATATTGTTAAGAACTGATTTTAGTTGCATTAATGCAGGATTTGCAACATTTAGTTCAAGTCTTTGACATAAATCACCTTGTTCAAACTCTCCTAAAACAGCTATAGTCTCATCTATAAGTTTTCTATCTTCTTCTATGCCCTTTTGAGTTTTTATAATGTTCTCGTTAATGACTTTTGCCATCTGTCCGAATTCGTCTTTGCTATCTAGTTTTATTTGCTCTGCTTTAGTTGTTTCGCGGTTTAGGAAGGAGAAGAAGGAGAGGAGACCTTGTTGGATTGAGGTTAGGGAAGCTATAATATTGCGACTTAAAAGGGTAGCTATAGATATTGCAAAGATTCCAATTAGGATTCCAACAATAATTGTGATTGTTGATATGGATTGACGTGTACTGTCAAACTTAGCATCTCCTTCTATCATTTCATTATCAAGAGACTTAATGATTTTATCTAAGTTTTTTTGTGATTCCCCACGCGCAATATCAATTCTATCATCAATAGTTTTGATGTCTAAATCAATATTTGAGCCTTTTTGAGCTAACCGAACAAATAATTCATTTTCGATAATGTTCATATATTTATCAGTACTGACTTTATAGTCTTGTATCCATTGTTTTTCTTCGGGTGTATCCATTCTGCTAGTAAGAGTTTCTATATCATCACTTACTTCTTTTCGTAAAGAACTAAACTCTTGTTTCGTTTCTAGGCTATAACCGTTAATAACACCATCTGCTGCAATTGCATACATATCGCCTAAATCAGTCATAAATTCCATTACCATTACGGTATCTTTAGCTCTTTGTGCACCTTCATCTTGAATTTCACCCATATTATTAATTTGCATAATTTGATAAATAGCAAAAATTACAAAAGTGAAAATGATACTTAGAAATCCGCTAAAAAGTTTTTTAGAGGTACTTAAATTATTGAACATGATAATGTTTCCTTTGTGTGTGTTAATTTGATTGTCATGATTTTCCTTAAATTTTAAAATTTGTAGTTTGCGTAAGCTTGAATACGCTTAAATGTAGTGTCATCAGAATTTATAACACCGTCAGTTTTAGCTTTTGAGTCAGTGTATAAAAGCAGTGCTGAGAAATTGTCGTTGTAAGCGTACTCAAGTGTATAATCGCTCTCGTCTATTTCTACATGTGAAACCGCAAGAGAATCTTTAAAAGTACCGTAAGCGTAGCTAAAAGTCAGACCTTCAATTCCTATTAAACTAAAGTCAAATCCTACTCCCGCACTAAAAGCTTTTGCTCCTTCAAGAGAGTCTATTGTATTTTCTTCCATTGATGTCATGAACGGACCGCCGCCAAAACCGTTTGAGAGAGATTTGCCGCTGTCGTTTGAAGCTTTGTTGTAAGCAGTGCAAAATGTCGTACCTATCGATTTTAAACCAAGTTCCGCACTCACACCCCATGCACTGCCATCTATATTTGTAGTTGTGTATTGTGAAAAGTTAGCGTATTGAGCTGCAAGATTTAATTCAACATTTTCGCTTAAATTTAATGCAGTATTTGCTTCTAAATAGGTAATTTTTGTAAGATTATCTATATCATAATACCAAGCTGAGAGTTCACTGTTTTTAATTCCGCTATATACGGCAGAAAGCATTACTGCACCGTTTCCTCCGCTGACTAGTTTTTCGAACTTTTCAGTAGCATCAATGCCTGACCATCTATTTACATGTGCAGCAGTAAGGGTTAAATCTTCAATATCGCTATTGCTTAAAACATACGCTTCAAAAAGATTTGGCATCATTCTAATGTCGTCGCTATCGGCAAAAGGTGTGTCTATCTGTTGACGACCTATTTTTAAGTTTGTTTTGCCTAAAGATACATTTATATAAGCTTGACCTAAAATAGTATAGCCCTCATCATTAGAGTCAAAAAGTGAAGTTCCTTGTGAATCATCGTCTTTAGAACCTAAACGGTTTGTAGTATAAAAGGCAGTTCCAAAACTTACACCGTTAAAAGGTGCAGTTTCTATTGATAAATGACCGCCTGCCGCAGAGTTTTTATTTTTTGTGGTGTCTTCGTTATCTTGATTTACATATCCTAAACGAATTTCTCCGCTTACATGTGAATTGCTAAACATCTCTGAAATATTGTTTGCTTCTTTACTTTCCTCCGCACTTATAGAAGTCGTAAACATACATGTAAGAGCCGTAACTAAACTAAGTTTGATTAATTTCATTTTTTAGATTTTCCTTTTTTCTTTTTAAACTTTGATAGAAATAAACATGGAATAAAAAGAAAAAAGCTATATAAACCTCGCATTTAAGAGGATTTTGTTAGTAATGTACATGTAGAGTATTTTTTGAAAAGAGTTGTTTTTAATGTTTTTGATTAGAGTATAGA